>JAYWDR010000192.1:0-2142 GCA_043779735.1 Cyclobacteriaceae bacterium
CATCCGGGCTTGGATCGGCACACGGGGCACATTGGATTTTTAGGACATGGCTCAGTGGTTAAGTTTAGAAATATCAGGGTAAAAGTGCTAAAACCAGGGAAATTGCCCGGAAAGGGTTCCAACTAAGATTCAACGGCCATGGGAAGTCACATCTGTGTGATTGGCGCAGGGCCATCAGGGATTACAGCAATCAAAAATTTGTTGGATGAAGGACTGGCGGTCACTGTATATGACTACGGCACCGAAGTAGGTGGCAATTGGGTGTTCAATGATGCCGGCTCCCACTCCAGCGTGTTTGAAACGACACACATTATCAGTTCGAAATCGCTTTCGCAGTACGATGACTTCCCGATGCCGGCCGATTACCCGGATTATCCTTCTCACAAACAGCTGGCCCGGTATTTCCAGGACTATGCCAGGCATTTTAAGCTTTACCATCATATTCAATTCAACACAATTGTAAAGCGCTGTCAGTATACGCCCGAGAGAAAATGGTCCGTTACCACAGTTCAAAATGGAATTGAAGCGACTCAGACCTTCGATGCATTGGCCGTATGCAACGGGCATCATTGGAAGCCCCGTTATCCGGATTATCCTGGGACATTCACAGGCACCTTTATTCATTCCCATGATGTGAAGAAATTTTCCGCGTTTGCTGATCAGCGCGTGTTGGTGATCGGCGGAGGAAATTCAGCCTGTGATGTAGCCGTAGAATCCTCTCGTGGGTCAGCCTCAACAGATATCAGCTGGCGTCGGGGTTATTGGGTGATACCTAAGTTTATTGGAGGCAAGCCTGCCGATACAGTCGGCGGATTGATGCGCTTCTTGCCTTCTGTGGTATGGCGCAAAGTCACGAGCAAAATGATCCGGATGCTTCAGGGGTCTAACAGCTCCTACGGCCTGCCGGAGCCGGAAGAGGATTTTGGGTTCCACCATCCTACCGTGAACAGCGAACTGTTCTATTTTATGCGCCATGGCAAAATCAAACCACGCCCCGACATCGATCATTTCGAAGGCAGAGAAGTTGTATTTAGGGATGGTAATAAATCAGAGTACGATACGATCATTGCCTGTACAGGGTATTATATAGCTCATCCATTCCTGGACACCCAGCTGATTGATTACTCCTATGGTGACGTTCCACTATACCTTAAGATGCTTCATCCGGAGATACCAAGTGTTTACTTCATTGGCCTGTTTCAACCCCTGGGATGCATTTGGCCGGGGGCAGAACTGCAAAGTAAAATCATGGCGCGCGAGTTGGCTGGCAAGTGGCAACGGCCTGCCAACATCAAAGCACTTGCTTTTGCAGAGGTAAAGCATCCTGATTTCAAACAGATTGCCACGCCACGCCATACCATTACGGTAAATTATCATGCGTTCCGCAAGAGGTTGTTAAGGGAATTAAGGAAGTGATAAATCATTTACCGCAGAGGCCGAGGCGCTAAGCCTAATTATCCCAATTGATTCTATGCGCCTTTGAGGTGAAAAGTCGATCACAGCATTGAAACCTCTTCACACTTTGCGTTCTTTGCGTGAGACCTTAACCTAACCAATCCAGTTTTGTCCATTACCATTTACCTGATCGCCATTACTGTTGCGCTAAGCTTTTTTGTCTTTAGCCGCCCTGACCTTCAGGCCCGCTTGATGATGAATCCCTACGACATAAAACATAAACAGCAGTACTATCGTTTTTTGACCTCAGGGTTTATTCATATCAATCATGTACACCTCTTGATGAATATGCTTTCGTTCTACTTTCTCGGCACGGCGGTAGAGCAGGTTTTCAGATATCACTTCGGCTCAGCAGCTCCTGTTTACTACGTTTCATTATACCTGCTGGCCATTGCGGCCTCGGACCTGCCTACCTATTTCAAACAGAAAGATAACCCAGCCTACAATTCATTGGGTGCTTCGGGTGGTGTGGCGGCAGTTGTATTTGCTTTCATCATTTTTCAACCAATGCAATACATCTGTATTTTCTTTGCGCTTTGCATGCCGGGTTTCATCCTGGGTGCACTATACATCGGCTATTCATATTATCAAGGGAAAAAATCAAGCGACAATATCAATCACGATGCCCATTTGTTTGGTGCCTTGTTCGGTCTTTTGTTTTGCATCGTGGTGTACCCTGATTCTATT
>JAYWDR010000193.1:0-2135 GCA_043779735.1 Cyclobacteriaceae bacterium
AGATATTGAGCATCTGGCCGAGGACGATAAGAAAACTCTCTTCTCAATGTTGGACGCTTTTCTGCGCGATGCAAAAACCCGTAAAGCCTACGCGGCTTAAATAGTTTGGAGTATATCCTTTTGGTTGGCGCTACTATCCTGGTACTTATTACTGGGTTTGCTAAAGTCCGCAAGGGAATTAATTCCAGAGTGGCTGATTTCAATATCGTCAGTGAGTTTCATGGGAAGTTCATTCAGCTTGTGGAAGGCTATCAAAATGGCTCGTTCAATGAACAGCTTTACCATTGGTTGGTCACCTACATGGATAAAATACAGGTGATGCTCGGGACATATGGCATTGCCCATTACATTGCGCAATTCAATCGGATCCAAGTTCCCAATTACCCTTACATCATGAACACTATTCCGCAGATTCGATCAGGACATGTCGATAAGAATGATCTAATGACTTGTGACGATATGATGGTTAGGTATCTCGGTGGACTTAAAAGACAAATTGATGAGGACGAAAAACAGCTAAAAAAACCTTTCGTCTGGTTGCAGCTTGGAATACAGTTTTATATTGGCCTGCCTGTACGGATGCTCTATTGGTTTGGCATTATCAGTAATTCTTCCTTTAGCAGAATCACTTCCAGTCAACTCTTTAAAATCCTGGCAGGACTTGGCGCACTGATCGGATTTCTCGCTTCCATTGTAACCATTCTCCAAGGATGGCCGTCTCTCAAAGACTTACTCAAATAACTTTTGTAGCTTCGTCTCTAGTTAACTTTAATCTTATGAAAAATGATTTACTAAAAGTGATTTGCTGGGTCGTTGGGATTATCGTAGTGGCTTGGATAATCGGCAAAGCTATTGTTCAAGGAAAAGAGATTATGGCGGAAGCTCAGTTAATGGCTCAAAGGCTCGAGCACCAGCACGAAGAAAGGATGGCCGATAAGTTCATTCAATATCACCACCAGGCTTTCGGCTGCTCAAGGCACTTTTTCTACTCTCCTGATAATTTAAGACCCAGCGTTTAAAGCCATGAGTACCCGGATAACTTGCCCCATGTGTCATGGCACCGGGTCTGCCAATAACCCACCTGTCTTCCACGGTGAAGGAGGAAAAGCTCCCGAAGTAAGTATTGATTGCGAATCATGCAAAGGCGAAGGTTATATTGAAGTGAATAACCCGGCTGGCATTCGTGTTGCGGTGCTCGTCGCAAGAAAAATCAAAAGTTTGTATCCCCAATTTCGATCTTGGGAAGAAATTTATTCAGTCATTGTTACCAACGTCTCCAATGCTGTCAACGTTTCTACTACTTCTGCAATGTGGGCTAAGCAACATACAGAGGATCCGGCTTTTGAGGATGACGCAGTTTTCTCCGAAGATGCTTTAATCATCGATCCCTACCTTGAAAAGCTTATTGAAAAAGGTAACTATCTGGAAGAGGCTAAAACAATCCTGGGGATTCAGGATAAAAAGTAATTATGTGCGTCAATCAATACTTTGACTACGCTAACGCCCTGCTCGTATTCATTGCAGCCATCATCCCTTCCATTATTGCCTATTACCTGGCCGTTCGTAAAACCCGCACCGAGTTCATGGCTGAGCGAGTTGTCAGAACTCTACTGGAACATCCTGACTGGACGCAACGATCATTTGAGGCTATCAAAAAGAAACTCGGTGATGGATTCGACGATAAAGAGATTAAACGCCTCCTTGTAAGAGCCGGTGCCGTTCGTTTTGAAGGTCAGAACGGAACAGAACTTTGGGGGCTGATCAAACGGAACAAGAACGCGCTTAAATAAAAAAACTCAGCGCTAGGCTGAGTTCTTAAATCTTTTTAGATTTCACAATCACAATATCGAATGGAGGTTTAGAAAAGAGAGTGAGGAAAAATCAAAAGACTTAATTTGATCCGATTTATTAGAACTCCAAAAATCTTCCGCAAAAGTAAAACCTGATTTAGGCATCATTATTATTCCCTCGTATTCAATTTTTTTCGATCCCTCTTTATCTATTCTACAGCGGCAAAAGCTTCCATCTACAGGAGTAAGATAAACGTTGATCTTTTCTTTTACTCCTTTCGGCCACTCTTTAGTAATTGTCTGCACTTTCTTCCTCTTCTCCTTTACAAGATCAATTAATGATTT
>JAYWDR010000194.1:0-6377 GCA_043779735.1 Cyclobacteriaceae bacterium
CCAGCCTTGTTCAAACATGCCAAACATACTCCCCCCTCTGTAATTTCTGCTAAAGTTGTTCGAGCAATTACATTCGGTGCCAAGGTTTCTACGGGTAACATGATCGGGTTCTCCAGGATTTGGATCGGCTCCAGATGGATCATTAAATGAAACAGGATCATTGAACGCAAAATTATAAGGCGAGAGTGATGAGTACTTACTCGCCATTGGATCAACACCATTCATTCTTCCTAAAACAGGATCGTAGTTTCTATACTCTAAATCATACACCCTTCCACGCTCTTTTTCACAACCGCTGAAGTTATTGGCACTCACAAAAAGTGGTGTGTCAGAATTTTTATATGTCAGTTTATAACAGCCCATTTACTGTCAGGCAAGATACTTTTTTTTTCAGTTGAAAAAAGAAAAACCTATGCGATAGATAGGCGATAGAAAAGAGCATGTCATCGCGGGAAAAGACAAATGCTTATGGCCAATCTTTTTACAGTACTCCAATCGTGTTAAGCATTTGTCTTTTATCGCGATGCTGCAAGCCACGTACTGAACTTCAATCTTTGCGCTGCACGTTCATGGCGCTGCTAAAGCGCAGGTATTTGTATTTTGTATTTCTACTCACTGTCAAGTACCGATGAACTTCGATCAACGCAAATATCTGTGAGTACCCAAGCGTGCCCACGGCTGGCGTGTGGGAGGTGCGGGGGAGCCAGGCGTGGACAAGGCACGCACGAACAACAGGGCATGGCCGCCTCCTTATTGCCCCCGCAAAATATAAAGGCGGCCATAGACCGTGCAAGCACTTTTTGTTTGTGTGAGTTTGTCCATAGCCCCGCAGGGAAAAAAATAAATTCAAACGTCCGAGCTGCAACAAGCGTGACAGACATGGAAGGCAGTGTGAAAAATAAAATTCCAATTATTAAATCGTGGCGGTGAGACAAAGCAACTCTCCATAAATTTTATTTTTCAATTGAGTTGCTTTGGCTCACGGCCACTCCATCATTTTATTTTTTTCACTGTCCTGTAATGGCTGGCGCGATTGTTTGCGCAAGGCCACAAACAAAAAGTGCGCAGCACACCGCTTCTTCCTTGTGGCCTGCCGAAGGAGGCCAAGCCCTGTGCGGTCGGCTGCATTTGATCACTTCAATGGATGGAACTGATTCAACGCTTCTTCCAACTCTTCCAGGTTAATGCTTTGATATCGTTCTGTTCCGCTTACACTCCGGTGACCTGCCATGTATTGCACTACCCGTAAATCTTTTTCCTTCAACCACTCACTGATCACACTCATTCGGATTTGTCCTGCATCTTTTACTTTCACATTGATCTTGCGTAAAGCTTTCATCAGGCTTTGCAAGCTTGGCTTAAGGTTACCCGCTCCGCTCAGACTCATGAACAATCGTTGATAAACTCTCTCTGATATTTTTTTTGTCTTTCTTCCGGGCCGGTAGCTTTTGAACTCGTTGACGATTGTCTCTCGGGTGTGCTGTAAATATTCCTGCAGCTCCATCATCTGTGCTGCTTCCAGATTCAACGTTCTTGCATTGCCTTTTATTCCTCCGGGTATGTAAATCTTTCCTTCCTTCAGTCGCACATGATCCGGTTCCAGTCTGTGAAGTTCTTGTGTCATCACTCCCTGATAAACAAGTAATCCAAGGATCACTTTGTTGCGTTGTGTCCGATGATCAATCACCAGATATTTTTCGTACAGTTCATCCAGTTCTTTTCGGTTAAGTAAATCGTGTGGCACCCGTTTGCGTGTTCCTTTCAGGATCAGTCCTGCTGCCGGATTGTTCGCTACTTTCAAGGTGTTGAAGTAATGACGCAACACTATCAGGATGGTGTTGATCTGTTCCGGTGGGATCTGCTCAGCATGGCAATGTTGTATAAAGTGTAACAGATCGTTGTAAGTAATCTTATGCAGTTCTTTTTGTCTTTCTTCTGTCCACTTCAATAGCAGGCCTGCATAGTTTCGGTTTCGTCTGATCGTGTCGGGTGGTTGCTTCTGCTCCTGCATCTTACCGATGTAGTGATTTAGTTTTTCATTCACCCAGGTGCTGGTAAAGTTGTATTGCTTTCTCATAGCTGCGAGATATGCGTATAGATTTGTGTTGACTCCAATGTGCTGTGTCCTAAAAATTTGGCGATCTGCTCCAGCTTCATGCCTGATTGCAGTAAGTGTGTAGCGATGCTATGTCTCAACGTGTGCAAGCCCATAGGCTTGCTGATTTTTGCCCGCCTTCTCAGCAGGCGTATTCGTTCATAAATGCCTGCTGCTCCCATACGTTTGCCTGTCACAGTGATAAACAGTGTTTGCGGATCGGGTTTGTTTGTGAGTAGTTCAGGTCTTCCGTGTAGCAGGTAATCTTGTATGTCTCTTCTCACTTTGATAGCCATCGGCACATATCTTTCTTTGTAGCCTTTGCCCTGGCGCACGTACAGTAATTTTCTTTCCATCAATACGTCTTTCACTTCCAGGTGTGCACCTTCGTTCCTGCGGATGCCACAACCGTAGAACACACTTAGCATAACTTTATCTCTCATGCCTGTTGCATCATCTTCCGTTACTTCATACAGTCTTTTAATTTCCGCAGGCGTAAGTATTTCTCTTTGTGTGATGGGCTGGCGCTTCTGTGTTTCATCAATAGCCATGTGGGCTTGGCCTGTCTCTCGCAGGTAGCGTGCAAATAAATTCAGCGCGTAACGATAATTGCAAAGGCTGCTCATGCTCAACCCTCCGGCTCTGCGTTGATTGCTGCGCGTGCCCAGGTGTTCAAAAAATTTCTCCGTCAGCTCCTGATCGAACTCGTTCAGGTTTTCTTTTCCTTCTTGCATGGCGTAAAGCAAAAACTCTTCTGCTTTCCGTGGCGAGCCGTACACGTTAGCCGCGCTGTAATTAAGCAAGCGTATCCACTCGCGGAAGCCTTTCAAGGCTTCTTCCATTTGATGTTTCATATCATTTATGATTTGATTTTTTTATCCGATCCTTCACCCGACCCGTCACTTTTCCGAAGTGGGTCCCTAGGCATTTCCGTGAACCACTGGTCCACTGACTCTAACTCGCTGATGTTCTCTCGCTTGAGTGGTTCATTTTGCTTAGTGAACCACTACTGAACCACTGACCCAGTCCGGTCCGAGCCGGACGGGCGATACTTATTTCTTCGCTTCATTGATCTTCAGTAGTATCTCCTCCAGTTTGCGGTCGATGTCGCTTCTCAGTTTCTCGTATTCACCAAAGTCTGCGATCTGGTATTCGTAGCCTTTGTATTTACTGCCTGCAGTAATCTTGATATAACTGTGTCGGCTTAACTCAATCAGGTAACGCTTTAAGTTGTTGGGATTCATGCGCATTGCTTTACGCACGGCTGCTGCATAAAAACTTTCTTTCTTTTCTTTCTTCAGGTGTGCTTTCAGTTGTTCAAAAAACTTTCTACACGCTCCGCTCAGTTCATCGCTCTTGCTGAACAATACTTCTTTGAGAAGTTTAAAGGCATACTCAATGTCTTGTGCATTGCTTTCGATGTAGTGCTCTCCGGTTTGGATATCGACCTTTGCCTCGCGTTGGTATTGATGATAGAACGTGATCGTCTCAATGAAGCTGAGCAGTAACAACATGGTGCGTCTCGGTTTAAACACGGCTTCCGGAAGGTTAATCTGATTCGCATACGGATTGCGTATTTGTATGGGTCGTAATAATCGTTGTACATTCTTTAACTTTTCTTTGATCGCATTCTCTTCCATCTTGTTCACCATGCCGGCACTGGCATGCTGTTGATACTCCATGATGCGTTTGTCTTGTTCTGCTGTAATGTCGATGTAGATCAATATGCAGCGGTTCGCGTTGTCTTCGTAAATCTTTTCTTTCGTGGTGCAGCTGCTCACACTCACAGGGCCTTCTACTTTCAGTGTGATGGTTTTTAAATTCCCTTTGTTGTCTTTCAGTGTTACCGTTTTGTTGATGCTGGTTTTCGTTTGCAGTTCCCGCAGCGGATACAATACATCACCCGCTCCGTCCAGGTCTTCGATCAAAATCAGTTTGTGTTTCAGTTCTTCCTGGCCGAAGTAATAGAACGCATTTTCGCTTAGCGTGGTGATCTCAAGTTTATCTTCTTCGGGCATCAGCTGCGATACTTTTTCCTGCAGATAGGTTTTGCCTGTGCCACTCGCACCCAGGCACATCAGGTGCAAGGGCTTCTCACGCTTGCGGCTCGTGTAGGTAAGCCAGGCTATCATGCTGTTTATTTTTTCTCCTACAATGCCGCTCTTGCTAATGTCTTGTAACGTGCGCTTCATCAGCTCAGAAGATTTTAAATAGTCAAGCGCTTCGCGTTTCTCCTGGTCGTTCAGCTTGCGTCTCTCTTCTTTCTTTGGCTTGAGCAGTTCAAGTTTTGTCTCACGATATTTTTCTAATGCTGTAGTCAGTCCGGCTATCGCATGCACGGCCTCGCGTGTGCCTACTTCCAATGTCTCTGCTGCCTGTGCGCAAAGCTGATCCACTTGTCCTTTGTTGTACAGATCCAAATTATGGCGCAAGGGTAGTAAATGATTAACCGTTTTAGTTTCAAGCTTCAACGTCACACGCATCCGATCCATGCCGGTGATGCGGATGCCACCAAGTACAGTGATGTTCAACACTCCGTTTTCGTAAAGCAATAGTTCAGGATTTTCAGTGTGAAGCTTGCTGGATGCTAGCGACTGGATACTTGATTCTGGCTGATCAATTTTTTTGTTTCCCGCCATGAGCGGGACAGGTTCAATTGAAAAGGAAAAAGCACTTCTATTCGTAAGTAGGTGTGTAAAAATTTCTGGTTCATGTGATTGAGCCAGGCTATTCACGTCTTCTCCTTCCGGTGTGTTGATCACCGTTACTCTAAGCTTTGCTTTGATCGTATGCAGTTTCTCTGTCAGTGCTGCTGCTCCTTTTCTGCCTGCTTCATCTCCATCAAAAAACAGGATCACTTCTTCTAAGTGCTCGAGCTCTCTGATTACTTGCTCATGCTCTGTTGTAAATCCATTCGTGCCATAGCAGGCAAGTATGGAGTAGTTAGTATTGAGTACTGAGATTTGTAATAGCGTAGCCGCATCGATGATGCTCTCTGTCAGGATCAGCTTTTCAGTTTCCTCTTTCGGATAGCACGGATATAAGCCTTGATGATGGCCAGGTAAATAAAAATGTCGTGTTGTTCCTTCATCACTTAAACTTCGCGCGTAGATGTCTGCGATCTGTCCGCTCCGGTCTTTCATCGTGAACACCAAACAATGACGAAACTTGTGCGAGTAACCTTCTGGTGTCTTCTTCAGCAATCCTATGTTTGCAGCATTGGCTTTCATTATTTCATTCCAGCTTTTGTAAAAGTCGCTGCCCATGTAGCCAATGCCCAGCTGTTCAAACTTCAACGCTCTCTTCTCCGCATACTCTCTCGCCTTCTCGCTCCGGGCCATCCCGCCTTGTGTGCAGGTCTGATAAAATTTTGTCAGCACGGCTGTGCGGCTTAGTGCCTGCCTGCCGTCAGGCATGGAAGAACCATTTGTTGGATGAATAAATGATTTCGCCTTTACGATCGCTTCATGTTTCGTACTCTTCTCCATCTTCATGATGAAGTCGATCACATCACCGCTGCCCGCTTTGCAGTTGCTGCTGAAGCATGTCCAGGTATTCGTCTGCGGATACACCTGCATACTCGGTGTCTTGTCTTCATGAAAAGGACAACACAGCATTTGGTTTTGATTCGCCTTGAGGTGGTAATGATCCAGTACTTGGACCATGGTGAGGTGGGCTTTGATCTCTTCGATACTCATAGGTGGCTTGTTCTTTTAGCTATCACAAAAAATATTTCATTTTTTATGGATAGAACTATCGGACACAAAACTATCCCTTAATTTTCAATCTTACAAAAACTATAGGCTTTAATTATGTCCTTTAATCAACTATTTTTGCCATAAGCAATAACTATCGGTTACATAAACATCTTGTAATTATGAAAATAGGTAAGATTATCACGGATTTGAGGAAGGAAAAAGAAATGTCCCAAGCCGATCTGGCCAACAAGACGGGGATATCACAGGTGATGGTTGGAAAATACGAAAGGGGCGATGCAAGCCCTTCCATTGAAGTGGCAAAGAAAATGGCAGATGCCTTGGAGGTTTCCCTGGACTATCTGGTTGGTGAAGGGATTAACAGCAAGTTTGACAAGATGACCTTAAAACGGATTGAAGAAATCGAACATCTGGATGTCGATAAAAAAAAGACCCTCTTCGATGTGATCGATACGTTCATCAGGGAATCAAAAGGAAGAAAAGCTTTTGCATAACAAAATGTAGCTGCTCTATAAAACAAAAAGCCCAGATCTCTCCAGGCTTTTTGTTTCTTAACAGCTCAGGTT
>JAYWDR010000195.1:0-2131 GCA_043779735.1 Cyclobacteriaceae bacterium
GAGAATGATGATATCGTATTGGTCCCTTTTGTCTTTCATGAAATCAAACGTATCGTCAGTAAAACACAGGTGTTCTTGGGCCCTAAATCCGTTGAGTTCGATATTCTTCCGCGTCAGGTCAATCGCTTTTTCGGACGCATCGACCGAATGCACTTTCCTGGCTCCGGCGCTGAGCGCATAGATTGAAAAACCCCCGGTATAGCAGAACGTGTTGAGTACCGTCCTGTCTTTACTGAACTCACCGAGCAGCTTCCGGTTTTCACGCTGATCCAAAAAGAACCCTGTCTTTTGGCCTTCCTCCCAGTCGACATAAAATTTATTTCCATGCTCAACGATCACGTGTGGCGCCACTGCCATGCCCAGAAGGTATTCATTTTCTGCTTTTCCAGCCAATGTGGATTGGCTTTTGTAGTAGACGGCAGAAAGAGAATCCCCAAAAATTTCTTTTACAGCGGCAGCAATCGCGGCACGGTCACGGTGCATCCCTATTGAGTGCGCCTGGATCACCGCCACACCATTGTAAACATCAATAATCAGTCCGGGCAGTCTATCCCCTTCGCCATGTACAAGACGGAAAGCATTGGTGAACTCAGAAATTACACCCGCGGAAGTTCGCTGTTGGTAGCTGGCCAGGATTTTTTGCTGCCAAATGTTTTCAGCCCGAACATCGCTTGAAAATGAAACAACGCGAACGGTAATTGTTCCTTTCTGATAATGTCCAAAGCCCAGAATACGATCCGATACATCCGTTATGCTGACCCAGTCCCCGTCTGCAGGATTTCCTTCTACGGACTGAATGGCACCAGAAAAAATCCAGGGATGAAAACGCTTTATGGATGCATCCTTGCCCTTCTTAAGAATGACCTTGCCGGAAATTTTCATCACTTGATTCTTTGTAAAGTTAGTTAATATCTTTGTCGCCTAAGTTGCAAAAGACATGAAACACACGATTTCAATTCTCCTCCGGACATGGAAAAGGTCACGGTCAACGACGCCCAGGGCGTTCTCTCCGACGAAGGAACTCTTTTGAACGGGAGGCAAGTTCACAAATCATTCGAGAAGGCTAAAGACGGTTGGTCCAGAAACCTGGAAGACTTCTACTCAAATGGCCATTTCTGGCCTCAGGATAAGGTTTCTATGAGCCTAGACCAGTAATATCTCTGGCCACCGGCAAGTTGAATATGCATTTCCCGCCGAAGCCCCGAAATGCAATGAGGGGCGCGGGCGGTGGAACCAAACAGCCAATTATTTCGTATTAGGCTTTACCTCATTATTCTTTTGAGCATCTTGTTTCCATCCATTTGTAAAACCAAAAATTACTAAAAAACTATGAAGCAGTTTGGTCAACTTTTTTTAGCCGGGATGCTAGGCAGTTTATGCACCCTGGCCGCATATCAGTGGTGGGGAAAAGAAAAAGGGAGCGTACGCATAGAACATGTCTCTGGCGTACCCACCAACACGGTAGCCTATACCCATGAAAACGGTCAGCCAATGCCTTTGGACTTTACAGTGACTGCCGAAAAAGTAACCAAGGCCGTGGTGTTTATCCGTTCCACCTCAAAAGAGAATGCAATTTCAAAGGAAACGAATGACCCATTGCAATTCTTTTTTGGTCCCGGTCCCCAGCAGGGTCCCAGGCAGAGTTCAGGTTCAGGCGTGATCATCAATGCCGACGGATACATTACCACCAATAATCATGTTGTGCTGGGCGCCGATCTGGTAGAAGTGACGCTGGCCGATAACCGCACTTTTAAGGCAGAAGTAATCGGAACCGATCCGGATACCGATATCGCATTGATTAAAATCAATCAAAAAGACTTACCTTACTTATCCTTCGTCAATTCCGATGAATCAAAAGTGGGTGAGTGGGTGCTTGCGGTTGGTAATCCATTCAATCTCAACTCAACAGTCACTGCCGGAATAATCAGCGCAAAGGGAAGAAACATCAATATTATTAACACCAACGATCACGGAGGACAAGAAAGCGGCAACACCGCCATCGAATCCTTTATTCAAACTGATGCGGCAATTAACCCCGGCAACAGCGGCGGAGCGTTGGTCAATTTGAACGGTGGTCTTCTGGGAATTAACACCGCCATTGCAAGTCCCACTGGTTCTTATTCCGGTTATG
>JAYWDR010000196.1:0-2129 GCA_043779735.1 Cyclobacteriaceae bacterium
TGGTAAGAGGTGGTTGGTAAGAGGTATTTGGTTAATTGGAAACGGTTTCCTTATTGCAAAAAGATGCTGATTTATTAATCATTGAATTCAGCATTCTACCTACAGAGCTGTATTGCTGCAATAAGCCACTAGAAATTTCTACCGAAATATATGAACAATCCAAAGCCGTTTCAATCCAAAGCTGTGTTTCCAATTGCTCACCATCGGCATCAGTCAACTTGCTCACAAAATGTTTCTCGTATTTCCTTTTGCCCCAAGCTTCTGCTATTTGGGCTCCAACAGATCGCGATGACCTTCTTACTTGATCCGTAAGTGAATACATTTCTTCTTTTGGAAACTTCTTCGAGGCCTCAAATATCTCTATTGACAATTGTCTCGAAAGTTTGTACACCTCAAGATCCCTAAAGCTTTTTACAAACTCCATATTTTGACCACTAAAGAATTTGTTGGGAAACCACACACCAACTCCTTTCACCAAATCTCACCAATACCATTTACCTCTTGCCGATTACTCCTTACCACCTACCTCTTACCACTTACTGATCACCGGTTACCTTAGTATACGTCTTCTTCACCTCCTCAGGAATCGCCTCCTTGGATACAATGCTTGAACTCACTTTAGGCGCTTTGAAAATCCGGGCCATGTTGGTTTGAGGATCGTCTTCGCCGACCAGCATCATGGGCGTTGGCGAAGCCGCGCCTCCTACTTCTTTCCATACCTGTTTAATAAATGGCAGCGCCCAGTCCGCACCATAGCGGAAATAAATCACTGCCAATTTGCTCTTAGGTATCTGCTGGGTCGATAATTCCCGGTATTGTTCTTCCCCGCCAGGCAATATGTTCATGACCTCAATTGTATATTCCTTGCTGATCAGGTCGGTAAGGGGATAGGCATCCTTCGCATCCTGCTTATTGAAGATGAAAAAGATATCGGTATCCTTGGTGTCCAACACCTTTTGCTTTTCGATAATCAACAGCGACCGCATGTCTTCCACCAATTGCATGGGGCTGAAGGCATTGGTGAAAGTCATGTTGGGGGTGATGTAATTCCGGATGTTGCTGATGAATTCTTCCTGTTGCGGTTTCATCTGCTTGGTCGCGTCTTCCAGGTGCCAGATGAAGGTGTGATATTTTGACCCCGCAACCGCTGACTTCTCTTTCGCCATCTCAAACTGATGCATCGGATAAGAAACCTTATCCTCTTCCTCAAACCTCCTTCCAAACTCACCGCTCAATATATGCAGCGAACAGTTGGCCGATTCAATATGTTTGGCAACACTGTTTTTGAATTCTGAGTCGGAGGACGGACAATCGCTGTTGGGAATTACCTGAAATCCGGCCCTGGTAAGAATGATAGCGATCTCCTCTCGCTTCGGCTTGAGGTCATTGGAGGTCCAGGCGAGAAAAACAGTGGGTTGAGCAATGTCCAGTACAGCCACACGAATATCGCTGGGTACAGTCGTATTAAACCATCGTGGGACTGCGTTAACTTGTGTGGGTGCGGAGCGAACCTCCTGGGTTTTTTCAGGCTGTTGCGATTGTGTTTCAAGTCTCCTTACCCCAACGACGATTTCTTTGATGGCGTTCGCAACTTTGTTGATCTGATTCCGGTAGATCGTATTATTCACATTATCCTGGCGATCATCATCTTTGGGGCGCAAAGGCCTGTTTACTCCCTGCGCGTGATAAATAAAATCGATTGACCGGAGGGCGCCCTTTAACACATTCTCCAAAAGACCTACGTCTTCTTTCTCGATTTCGTGAATCTTAATGGGGAGTATCCGGCTTGCGACATTGCCGTTGGGAAGCATGATTTCCCTTCCAAACCGGTCTTCGGACGCGGCCTTGCTGAACAACAGAAATTCCTGGTTCCAGGCAAAGCTCTTGGTGTCGCAGTAGGTCTGGGAAACTATGGGTATAAAAATCAGTGCCTTAATCTTGGCGGCAATCGTATGGTCCACATGATGGGATTCCATAAGCCCGTCAGCGGGATTTTCATCAAAAAAAACGGTGAGTTTGTCTTTCACCGTTGCTACCAACTCCTTGCGGAGCTTCTCGACGAATTCGGTTACCCAGCCGTCGTATTGGTTGTCGTTATGCCGATAGCTGATAAAAACGTCATATTCGTA
>JAYWDR010000197.1:0-16607 GCA_043779735.1 Cyclobacteriaceae bacterium
TAACCTTGAAGTCAGAGACGATTATTCAGGTGCATATGGAGGCAGTCGAGAGTTTGATCAGTCATGGTTTTAAACGGTTCATTATTTTAACCGCACACACTGGCAACACGGCGATTGTACAAATGCTGGTGGACAAAATTAACCAGACCTCAGCCGGTATTGCGGTAAGCTTTGATCAAGCCATTGCTCCTTTTATGGAGCGACCCTCGTCGTCCACAGCCATGAGCACGACGACCCCTCTGGTACTGGATCAACATGGTGGAACAGGTGAAACGTCAAATGCCATGTATCTCATGCCTGACCTGGTTCAGTTGGAAAAGGCGGTCGCCGCGAAACTGACGATGCCCTCTCACCTGCAGTCCATGATGCCAAAGGTTATCGCCAACGATCCAACGGCAGTGCTTGTCTTTGGCGTGGAGACGCTTAAAGCCCAGGGAACTGGCAAGAAGACTTCTTCTGTGGAGATATCAAGCACTGGAGTTTTTGGCGAAAGGGATCCGAAGGAATCCACCGTGGAACGCGGTGCTGCGTCCACGAACAGGAGCACACAAGCGGCTGTGAAATTCATTGATCGATGGAATGAGCTGAGACCGTATGGCGGGAAGAAATAGGCTGTTGACTTTTGCAGCTCTTGGCCTTTGGCTCTGGTTGACATGGCAGAAAAATCAAAAGAAATTGAGGATGCAGGGCAGAGCGGTATGAATAAACAGAAATGGATTCTTCCTGTAATAGTTATTTCTCAGTTTTGCTGTACCTCGCTGTGGTTTGCCGGCAACGGGGTGATGAGTGACCTTGCTTTCGCTTTTCATCTTGATCAGCGCGCGTTGGGTCATCTAACATCGGCTGTTCAGCTTGGGTTTATTGCGGGAACTCTGACGTTTGCCGTGATGAGCATTGCAGACAGGTTTTCGCCATCAAGGGTATTTTTTGCTTGTGCAATAGTAGGGGGCTTATTTAATCTGGGAACCATATTGGAAAATAGTAATCTCACCGGCCTAATGGGCTTTCGGTTTCTGACAGGTTTTTTTCTCGCTGGCATATATCCTGTCGGGATGAAAATCGCGTCTGATTATTATGAAAAGGGTCTCGGTAAGTCACTAGGTTTTTTGGTTGGCGCCTTGGTCGTGGGGACAGCATCTCCTCATTTGATGAAAGTAGTTGCCAGTGAGTTGTCTTGGCGATTTGTGTTGATTCTCACTTCTTTAATTGCGGCCGTAGGTGGTCTCATGATGTTGATCTTAGTGCCAGACGGACCGTATAAAAGGCCAGCCCAAAAACTTGACATGGCGGCATCCTTCAAAGTCTTCCAGAGCAAACCTTTCCGCTCTGCAGCGTTCGGGTACTTTGGTCATATGTGGGAATTGTACACCTTTTGGGCGTTTGTGCCGTTCATGCTGACCACGTATATGGACCTCCATCCGGGAATAAGTTTTCAAGTTCCCTTGCTAACATTTGTGATTATCGGATTGGGCGGGTTTGCGTGCGTCCTGGCAGGATACGTCTCAGAAGTGTTCGGGGTGAAGAGAACTGCCGCGGTCGCATTGACTTTGTCATGTGCATGTTGTCTGCTGTCTCCACTAGCTTATACTTTTGATTCAAGTTCAGTAATGATAGGCTTCTTGGTGTTATGGGGGCTTTTTGTAATAGCTGACTCGCCTTTATTTTCGGCACTCGTGGCACAAAATGCAAATCCTGAGGTGAGAGGCTCTGCTTTAACCATGGTGAATTGTATAGGTTTTTCGATCACCGTACTAAGTATCCAGTTGATTAATGTGTTGAAAGACATCATAAACCTTCAATATCTTTTCATGCTGTTGGCAATTGGTCCTGTTCTTGGGCTGTTGGCTCTTTACGAGAAAAAGTAATAAGTGGGTGTTCAATATGCAAGCTGGCTTTGCTTTTAGCCTTAGACCCTTGGCAGCTACAACACAAACCGATATGTAAACTTCATCAAAAATACATTGTGCGCTTGCTGATTGAAGTCAAAGGCATAACGCTCGGTGAGGTTGCCTGACTTATTGTAAAAGGCGCCGTTCATCTCCTGGTTCCACACGAGGAACAACGTGGAGCCTGGTATGTATTCCCACCGAATGACCATGTTGGAACGGAATTGCCCAAAATTGAAATTGGGCTGAGAGAATGTATAGTCAACACTTCCTTTGTTGTTCTCATCCACCGAATACACCCCATTGTTTAGTGTTAGCCAACTGTTGGGAACATCTGTGTACCTTTGCTGGTATTCGGAAGCACTGCCATTGGTGACATATTTGTAACCATTGTAAGTGCCTGCGGTACCAAAGGGCTGCCCCCAATATTGTATCGACAGGTTGGGTGTTAACATGTACGTCGCACGAAACTGCATGCGAAAGCTGGTCTGATCAATGTCTGCGACCACGTATCGGTTCTCTGCATTGGCATTTCCGGTGGTCACATATTGAACCCGATTCCTGTTTTGACTAAAGGTAGGCGCGATGGAAATATTCAACGCGTTGATGGGCCGGTAGGTGAGGCTTATTTCGAGGTCTTCTGTATGCTGGTAGTCATTATTGCCAATGAGCAATTGTGGACTAATTGAAAGCTGCAGTTTCTTCCTTCTGTCGGTAGTGGCAAACATCCAATACGAGCTGTTGCCGGGATACCTGATGGCCGGACCGCCCCTCAAATCGGCGTTAGAGATGGTATGATCAGTTTGTTGTGTCCCGATGTCAAGCGACCAGAAGTTCTTGAACTCGACATAAAAATCAACCCAGTAATCCCTGAGTGTATTGCGACGGTCAAAGTCCCATCCCATATTTTGCCCTGCGAAGTAGCGCTGTGAGCGGAAAATTCCTACCGGGTTAAGGACCCTGTACTGCACCCACGACCACTGTTTCATCTGATCGGTTTGCTGCAAGAATCCAATGTCGTTGAGGTCTAGCTTTGGTGAGAGCCAGCTGTAACCAACATCAAATACAAACCGTCCACTACGCTTGCCGATGATAAACTTTCCGCCTGTGCCGGTCATCGATCGGCGGGTGGAATCAACAAATGCGTGATCGTTGTCCGGCCGTTGAAAATAGCGCTCGGAAGAACGCTGCGTGGCGATCATTGATTCCGCACTTCCTTCCAGATGACTCATGAAGAATTTCCCACTGACATAATATTTACGCTCATTCCAGTTGTGCGTCACGTCAACTCCGCCGGTGTAGGCCGCACTGGGAAGCCAGTTCAACTGTGGATTGTCAATTTTGCGATTAACGGCCGTAAAAATTCCACCTACAATGGTATTGCCCTTGTTTATATCTTGTTGGGCCCTTCCAACAAAATAATTTGTCAACGGCTCGATGGTTTGCTCGCGTGTAGACCCGAGGCTGTCGATCGTTGCTTTTTCAGGATTGGTTACCGATTCCAACAGGCCCCAGGAAAATCCTTTCTTGTTTTTTCCGGTGAGCTTAGCTGCCCCAAGAATCGTGGTCCTGCTTTTCTGCTTTACATATTCGTTGACGCCATCATTACCCCGTGTGTCGGTCACCGCATTGCCTTGGGGTCTCCTTCCAATTCTTCTTGAATAAAAAAGATTATTGTCATTAAATTCTGATGTCGGAAAGTTAAGCGTGTTACTTCCTTCAATAAAGAACGGTCTCCGTTCCTGGAAGAAGAGTTCAAAAGCGGTGAGGTTCACCCGCGAAGGATCAGCTTCTACCTGACCAAAGTCAGGATTGACTGTGAGGTCAAGGGTGATATCGCTGGTGATTCCTATTTTTGCGTCGAGGCCCACATCTACCGCGGATGATTGGCCCGTGGCATAAGGATTGCCCTCTACTTTCTGAAAGGTTTCTGCTTTCGTTACTATGTAAGGTTGTATCTCCAATTGTTGTTGGGGTTTGACCCCCTTGATTCCCCGCAGTTCCGGAAAAAGGTGGACCCAGCCCGGAGCTGTAGGAGGGATGTATTGCCAGTTAGACCTTTCCTGGTTTCTGAAAAAATTCCGCGTGAACTGGATGCCCCAGACTAGTTCTGGTTTGAAAGCAAATCTCAGCTGGCTAAGGGGGATCCTCATCTCTGCCACCCACCCCTCGGCATCAATGCTGGTCTTGAGATACCAAATTGGATCCCAGCTGGTGTCCCAGTTTTCACCGTTGTTGGAAACATATTCATCTCCTTTTACACCGGAGACAGATGCCGTAAATGAGAAAGCCGACCGCTTATCGTAGTAACTGTCAATATTCACTTCTACCCAGTCACCGTCAAACCCATCCCTGCGCGACATGCGGCTGACTATTTTTTTTGGATCAGGGTCGAGACAACGGGTAAGTATGTACAGGTTCTTGGCATCATAGATAATCTTGAATTTTGTCTGGACTGAAGCAGGCGCTCCAGCATCAGGAGAATTCTGCCTGAAATCGCCACCTCCCCATGGCACCAGTTCCCAGGCAGCATCGTTGGTATAACCGTCTATTTTGGGTGGTTCGCCCTGAAGAAAGGTAGTGGTGTATGCCTTGAGCGGATCTACCCGGGACTTGACAGAATCGGCGTGGGCCTTTACAGAGTCTGGACGGGACTTGGCAGATTCATCCTGAGCGTTCCCACTGAGGCAACATGAAAGTGAAAGTAAGAGTAGAACTCTAATCCTCATGCTGAAGTGACTTGTTGTCAAATACCATTCCCACATCAGTCGCCTCAGCCATTCAACACAGTTACGGATAGTACTGTAGAAAGCTAATATTAACGAATTTTAGGGACTCAAGTTGCGTCAATACGTCCAGTTGCCTTTTATTGACTGTAACTGGCCTTTGTGAAAGGCGGATTGTGGTCAACTTTTTATACCAATATGGACCATGATTTCAAGTTCATTAATATTCATTGCAATAATCCAATGTAAGGGAGAGGTCTCTGCACGATTCATCAGCTAACATTACTTGAAGACTTAGGTACGTTGCCGTCTTCGTTAGATTATGTAGATTTAGAAAACGTAAAACATTATGCTTTCCGGACTATTCATAAACCTACTACTCGCACTTATTTTCGGGGCCACAATTGGCCTGGAACGCGAGAGCAGCAAGCAAGGTGAATCCAGCGCTGGCAGCGTTGGAGGCATTCGCACCTACACCCTGATTGCATTAACAGGGGCCATGGCCGGCGTTTTATTTTTGCGCAACTATTCTTCTTTGGCGCTTTGTGTGGTTGGCGGCTTTTTGATTTTGCTGATTTCGGAATATGTGATGGAATCATTTTTTACGAAACATTTTGGGATAACAAGCGAATTGTCGGCCTTCGCGACATTTTTTATCGGCCTGCTGGTGGTGATCGATATTATTCCCTTGCAAATTACAGTTGCGATTTTTGTCATGTTAATATTTGTTATGTCTTTGAAATCAAAGACCACACAGCTTATGGCTGGCATTTCCAAGCAAGAAGTGCAGTCGTTTATCAGTTACGCCATCATTGCGTTGGTGGCGTTACCGGTTTTACCGGATACTGCCTATATGCTAAAAGACATCCCGGTCTTACACGAGGTTATGAAGGGATTTAATGTGGACTTGGGGCAGTTCGATACTTTGGATTTAATAAATCCCAGGAAAATCTGGCTGGTGGTGGTACTGATAACAGGCATCGATGTTTTTGGATATGTACTGGGCAAGATTATTGGCGATAAAAATGGTTTTGCTTTAACTAGTTTTATGGCAGGGTTTGTTTCGTCTACTTCCGCCACTCAATCATTGGCGCAGAGAAGCAAGAATTCCAAATTTGTTAATCATCTGGTAGGGGCCGCGGTGCTGGCCAACTTGGCAAGCTTTTTACAGATATTCTTATTGGTCGGGCCACTAAACCCCGCTTGGCTTGTTTCTATCGTCCCCAGTATTCTGCTTATGATTCTCACCGCAGGCTTAATCTCCATTGTTTTCCTTAAGAAAAAGGAGCCAAAGGAAAAGGAAGAAAGTCAGGATACTAAAGCAGCAAACATCTTTTCCTTGATGCCGGCATTGAAGTTTGCGGGAATATTGATAGTAATCAAAATTATAACCAAAATATGTTTAATTGTATTTGGACAAGCCGGATTTGTTATCAGCTCAGTCATCGCCTCGTTTGCAGGCATTGATGCTATCATCGTGAACCTGGCGGATATGGCAGGGCATTCCATTACGTATAAGTTTGCTTTCATCACATTTCTGGTGATCAATGCTACCAATTTACTGAGCAAATCTGTTTATTCTTATGTGCAAGGCAACAAAGAATTTGCTTTGAAATTCTTGTTGTCGGCACTAGCCATTGTGCTCGTCAGCTCGATCTGGATAGTCTTCATATAGTTTTCATCGCATGGAATCTTCTTGAATTATCCCAACTCCGCCAGCCTGGCGGTGAAATGTCGTAAGGTAGGAGCTTCATACGTGATGGCAAGGCCTTTGATGTGTTGACGATTGTTAAAAACTTCAATAATCACCTCTGCTACATAATCGATGTGACTTTGCGTGTACACCCTGCGAGGTATGGCCAGCCTCACCAGTTCCATCATGGCGGGGACCAGCTTCCCTGCGGCATCATATTTACCAAACATGAGCGAGCCGATTTCAACACTGCGGATACCACCCTCGACATAGAGGGCTCCCGACAAGGCCTGTCCCGGATACTGCTCAATGGGAATGTGGGAGAGAATAGCTTTTGCATCCAGGTAGACGGCGTGTCCCCCGGCGGGCTGCATCACCGCCACACCGGCGGCCATCAATTTTTCTGTCAAGTATTCGATGCTGCGTATGCGGTACTGTAAATAGTGTTCATCCATCACCTCCTTGAGTCCGATCGCGATAGCTTCCAGGTCACGACCGGCGAGCCCGCCATAGGTTGTAAATCCTTCCGTGATAACCAATAAGTTCCTGCATTGGACAGCCAACGATTCATCGTGCATGGCAAGAAACCCGCCAATATTGGCAAAGGCATCTTTTTTAGCACTCATAGTGCAGCCGTCCGCGTAGGAAAAGAGTTCGCGGGCAATGTCGGGAATGGACGTATTGACAAATTCCTTCTCACGTAGTTTGATAAAATAACAATTCTCTGCAAACCGGCACGCGTCGATGAATAAGGGTATTGAATATTTCACACAGACCGCCTTTATGTCCCGGATATTCTGCATGCTCACAGGCTGTCCGCCACCGGAATTGTTAGTGACGGTTATCATACACAACGGTATATTCCCGGCCCCTTTTTTCACAATGAAATCCTCCAGTGCGGCCACATCCATGTTGCCCTTGAACGGAGCAGGCTTCGAAGGTATTTTTCCTTCCGCACACAACAAGTCCACACCTTCGGCGCCACTGTATTCAATATTTGCACGGGTGGTATCAAACAAAGTGTTGCCAACCACATATTTTCCTTTGCCCCCAACGACGGAAAATAAGATCTTTTCCGATGCGCGCCCCTGGTGCGTCGGTATCACCATGGGCATGCCCGTAATATCCTGTATCGTTTTTTCAAACCGGAAAAAACTATTGCTTCCGGCATAGGACTCATCACCAATCATGATGCCCGCCCACTGGGCACTGCTCATCGCGCTGGTGCCACTATCGGTGAGTAGGTCAATCAGCACATCATCTGCCCGAATCAGGAAAGGATTGAAATGGGCCTTTTGCAAAATGGCACGGCGTTGCTCCGTCGTGGTAAAGAAAATGGGCTCAACAGATTTTATTTTGAATGGTTCTATAATTGTTTTCATGATTAAGGGATTCAAATGACTGATGATGGAGGAATGGATGCTGCCGACACGGTATCGGTCAGCAAGGTCTACAGTGCTACCTAGGTGGGCTTCTTGATGATGTTAATACAGCGTCTCATGACTGATCATGGCTCAATAGTAAGCTGCTGGTGTTTCTGGTTTTATGACGAAAGTCAGGGGCTCACAATTTATTTCCGCCTAAGTTGGGCCGGCCTTTCACCAGTGCCTTCGTGCATCGAAGAGGCTTTAAAAAATGAGATATGAAAAATAGAATCAATAAGCATTCCTGGGCTGAGCCATTTAAAATCAAAATGGTCGAGTTGCTGAAAACGACAACACCGGCCGAGAGAATAAAGGCAATAGCGCGGGCAGGATATAACACCTTCTTGTTGAAGTCGGAAGAGGTATATATTGATCTATTGACTGACAGTGGCACGAATGCTATGAGCGACCGGCAATGGGCCGGAATGATGCAGGGAGATGAAGCCTACGCAGGCAGTGCTAATTTTTATCACCTGGAGGAAACAGTGCGTGATGTGTATGGCTACCAGTATGTGATCCCCACGCACCAGGGGCGTGGCGCTGAAAATATTTTGTCGAAAGTGTTAATCAGGAAAGGAGACATCATTCCCGGCAATATGTACTTCACCACGACACGCTTGCACCAGGAGCTGGCCGGAGGAATTTTTCATGATATAATTATTGACCAAGCTCACGATGCCGGAAATCCATATCCCTTCAAAGGAGATGTTGATCTAAAGAAACTGGAAGTTTTGGTTAAGAAACATGGAGCCAAGAAAATTCCGTATGTGTGCATAGCTGTTACAGTGAACATGGCTGGCGGTCAACCGATTTCTTTGAAGAATCTAAAGTCCTTGCGGGCCTACACGTTGAAACATGGGATCAAGATTATTCTAGACATGACTCGCATTGCAGAGAACGCATACTTTATCCAGCAGCGAGAGCCTGGTTATCCAAATAAATCAATTAAAGACATTGTAAAAGAGATTTGCCAATTGACCGACGGAGCAACTATGAGTGCGAAAAAAGACGCGCTGGTGAACATCGGCGGATTTCTGGCATTTAACGACCAACAATACTATGAAGAGGCAAGTAACCTCGTGGTCGTCTATGAAGGTCTGCACACCTACGGAGGTCTTGCGGGACGAGATATGGAGGCGATGGCTATTGGGATACGAGAGTCCATTTCAGATGAACATATGAAAGCCAGGGTGGGACAGGTGCTGTACCTGGGAGAGAAACTGAAACAACAGAACATTCCGATTGTGGAACCAGTGGGCGGTCATGGAATCTTCATTGATGCCCGGCGATTCTTGCCGCATCTTTCACAAGATTCGTTTCCGGCGCAGGCTTTGGCGGCTGAAATATATACCGACAGTGGAGTACGCTCTATGGAACGGGGCGCCGTTTCGGCGGGGAGGGATGCCAACACCGGGAAGAATTATTACCCGAAGCTGGAATTGGTACGCCTCACCATTCCACGTAGAGTTTACACACAGGCCCACATGGATGTGGTGGCTGAATCGGTCGGAAGTGTGTTTGGCAACAGAAAAAAGATTAAAGGACTTAAGATGGTCTATGAACCAAAGTACCTGCGGTTTTTCCAGGCAAGGTTTGAGAGAATAAAGTGAATTATTCGGTTTGTTCAAACGGTTGCACTACGGAGAACACCCTTTTTTTTGAATTGGATTGCTTAACAACTATTTCAAAACATGATCTATATCATGAAATTATTAGTTCTATTTTTCTTAGTTGCGGGCTAAAGTCAATAGATCTTATACGATTAACCAGAACCCATGAATTTTACCGATCAGCCTGAAGTAGCGTGTAGTACGGACTTATTGCGAGAGAAAGTTTTAAAATTTACCAGAGCCGACCAACTCAAGCAGGCGGGTCTGTACCCGTTTTTCCGGGTCATAGAATCAGATCAGGATACAGAAGTAATCATTGACCGAAAAAAAGTTCTGATGTTCGGATCGAATAGTTATCTGGGATTAACCAACCATCCCGAGATAAAAAGAAAGTCCATTGAAGCAGTCAATAAATACGGTTGTGGCTGCGCAGGTTCGAGATTTCTCAACGGCACTTTGGATATCCACATTGAATTGGAGCGGAAACTGGCAGAATTTGTAGGGAAGGAGGAGGCGCTTGTATTCAGTACAGGGTTCCAGGTGAACATAGGTGTTATCCCGGCGTTGGTAGGCCGGCATGATTACCTGATCCTCGATGAGTTGGATCATGCTTCCATTATAGAAGGCGCCAGTTTAAGTCTTGGCAACAGCCGCAAGTACCGGCATAACAACATGGAGTCGCTGGAGAAAGTCCTGCAAAATTGCCAGCCAGACAAACTGAAATTGATTGTACTGGATGGCATTTTTAGTATGGACGGCGACATCGCGCGTCTGCCCGAAATAGCACGGCTCGCCGAAAAGTACAATGCTACCATCATGGTGGATGATGCCCACGCTCTGGGCGTCATAGGTAAAGGGGGACGAGGGACTGCCTCGCACTTCAATCTTACTGATAGCACCCACCTCATCATGGGGACGTTTAGTAAATCATTGGCCTCCATAGGAGGTTTTATCGCCTCCGACAAGGCAACCATAAACTACCTGAAGCATCATGCGCGGTCTTTGATGTTTAGCGCCAGTATATCACCAGCCGCTACGGCCAGTGCATTGGCTGCTTTGGAAATAATTGAGAGAGAGCCTGAAAGAATTGAGCAATTGTGGGAAAATACCAATTTTGCGTTGTCGGAACTGAATTGTCTTGGCTTTGATACAGGATCCTCATGCACACCCATTATCCCCATCTACATCAGGGATGATGTAAAAACCTTCCAGTTGTCAAAAATGTTATTGAATCAGGGTATCTTTGTAAATCCGATAACGTCGCCGGCAGTATCAAAAGAAAATTCACTCATCAGGTTTAGTCTGATGGCAACACATACTCGTGAGCAAATTGAAAGAGCCCTGGAAAAATTGTATACTATTTCCAGAAAATTGGAAATCCTATAGCAAGTCATCAACATGAGTATGACCGTCAAGGAAGTTACTGACAAGTCGCAGTTAAAGGCTTTCATTGATTTCCCATATCGTTTGTACAAAGACCACCGCTATTTCGTCCCACCCCTTCGATTTGATGAAGAAGCGACATTGCGCAAGGATAAAAATCCTGCCTTTGACTATTGTGAGGCTAAGTACTGGCTTGCCTACAAGGATGGTAGGGTGGTGGGCAGAATCGCCGGTATTGTGAACAACGCCTATATCCAAAAGTGGAAAAATCCCTATATACGTTTTGGCTGGATTGATTTTGAGGAAGATGAGGAGATCGTCAAATTATTGCTGAGACAGGTAGAAAACTGGGCAAGAGAAAAAGGTCTGACTGCCGTCCATGGTCCACTTGGTTTTACGGACCTGGACCACGAAGGAATGTTGATTGAGGGGTTTGATCAGTTGGGTACCATGGCCACCATCTATAACTACCCATATTACCCTGTGTTGCTTGAAAAATTCGGATACACTAAAGATGTCGATTGGGTACAGTTTAGGATAAAGATACCAACTGTGATGCCCGAAAAGCTCGTGAAGATGGCCTCCATTGTTCAAAGGAGATTGGGACTCAGTATGGTGCCCCTTCGTTCCTCTAAGGACATATTGCCCTACGCAATTGACATTTTTGAACTTATCAATTCTTCCTATTCCGACTTGTATGGGGTCGTCCCTTTGACGGAAAAACAAGTAAAGTATTACACCAAACAATATTTTTCTTTTATCCGCCCCGATTTTGTCTCTCTCGTTGTGGATAAGGAAGGTCAGTTGGTTGCGTTTGGTATTACGATGCCGTCTTTATCGGTAGCTTTGCAAAAGGCAAACGGCAGGTTGTTTCCCTTTGGTTTCATCCACCTCTTGCGAGCGATGAAAAGAAATACTTTGGGTGATCTGTATTTGGTGGCCGTACGAAAGGATCTGCAGGGTAAAGGCGTAAATGCATTGTTAATGAATGAATTGACAAGAACATTTATTAAGAATAGAATTGGGTACGCTGAAGCAAATCCTGAATTAGAAAATAATTTACCTGTGCAATCGCTTTGGAAGCATTACGAAGCGCAACAGCATAAAAGGCGTCGATGTTATATTAAGCATTTGTAGAAAGACGCACTTACCCATGAAGAATAAAGTTCTCATTACCGGGGCCAGTGGTTTCATTGGAAGTTTTTTGGTCGAAGAAGCGTTTCGTCAGGGACATGAAGTGTATGCCGGAATCCGGAAATCAAGCAGTCGTGCTTATCTGCAGGATGAGCGCATCCATTTTATTGAATTGGATCTTTCGTCGCAAGAAGCGCTGGAAAAACAGTTCGCGGAGTTGTTGAAAGGGCCTGGGGCGTTTGATTATGTGGTGCACAATGCCGGCATTACCTTCGCTCAAGGTAAAGATGATTTCCTTAGGGTAAATTATGAGTACACGAGGAATCTCACGAATGCACTACAGGCCTGCGGACTACCTCTAAAAAAGTTTGTCCTGATCAGTTCGCTGGCGGCTTTCGGACCCGGCCACGATAAAACTTTTGCTCCTATCAACGTTTCTGATACGCAAAGGCCCATTTCCAGTTATGGCAGGAGCAAGCTGAAGGCGGAAGAGCATGTCAAATCACTTTCAGATTTTCCTTACCTGATTCTCAATCCCACAGGAGTGTATGGTCCCCGCGACAAGGATTTTCATGTATTCATGAAGCTCATCAACAAAGGATTTGAGCCTTATATCGGTGCAAGCCGTCAAATGATTTCTGTATTGTACGTGAAAGACCTTGCCAGGGCCGTCGTGCTATCCATGGCATCATCATCCGTTCGGCGTTCCTATCTCGTTTCTGATGGTGCCGGTTACGACAAAGAGGATCTGGGCACGACCATTCGGACGATCCTGGGTAGAAAAACTTTCAAGATAAAATTACCGATGGTTCCCTTGCGTTGGGTTATTTCGGTCGTAGAGAAAATGTATCTATTATTTGGCAGACAGCCTTTTCTCAACGTAGAAGAGTTAAATGAAATAAGCAGCGCCAATTGGCTGTGCGAAAGCGATCAAGTATGGAGTGACCTCGGTACCTCTCCTGAGTTTTCGCTGGAACAAGGAATCCGCGAAACCATTATGTGGTATAAAGAAAATAACTGGCTATAGTAATTGACAAACTAAACAATCACACAGGCCCCTCCGGCGCAGGCAGCCTCCGCTTTGTGATCTGTTTCATCATCTTGTTCAAACACACCGCATAAATCTATTGCTTTGAGGCTTTTCTCCAATACCTCGAATTGTTCTTTAGTGATGTCTTCAAATGGCGCTTGCTTGTAGTTGCCGGTATCGAAGGGCAATACACTTAGTCCATTGTACGAGGCTTTGTTCTCCCACATCCATTCTCCCACTTTGTTCCAGTCCTTGTCCTGAATGGAGATGGTGGCGGATACATTGTTAGCATTGCTGCCCCTTCTGAATCCATTGCGAATCCACTCTGTGTTAAAGTCCTTGATTCTGTGGAGAAGGTCCATGACATCTTCCGTCCGAAGTATGCTCCCGGCAGGGGCCTTCTGCGGGATGCGGATTATTCCTTGTTTGCTATTGAGAAGGTCGTCTTCGAGCAATTCGGGATGGTTAATGGAGAGGTATTGCCATAGGGCTTCATTCTTGCCGATACGGACCCTGCGAAAATAGTAGTCGCTGTGCCAGGCGTGAATGCCGGAGGAAGTTCCCAAAACGATGGAAGTGGTGCCCGACGGTTTTATCGTGGAGTTGCGCGCAGCAAACTCGATTCCAATCTTTGAGGAGACCTCCAGATTCATCTTCTTTACCATATCAGCAGCTTCATGTAAGTCATAATTTGAGACCACTCCGCTGGCAATGCCGGTCATGCCCACACCGATCAACGCATCCTGTTCTGTGGTTTGCTTCCAGACTTCACGCAGGTAGTGAAAGTTGGAAAAACCCGCCTGCAGGGTGCCAAGAAAGGCGGCAGCTTGCGCGCGTTCATTCAAGTCCTCCTGGCTGGTAATGTCGGAAACGTTGACTTCGCAGAGATTACAAAACTGAAAGGGTCGAAGCGCTATTTCACAACAAGGATTGGTTCCCCAATCAGTATCGTTGGTAAAGTAGAATCCGGGCTCACCGGAGCCTGAAAGCTCAATCTTTTTCCAAAGTGAAAAGAACTGTTCACGAGTCGTTGTGTCGCGGGGAAGCACAACTGAATTGTTCGCACGACCGCGTTGCTCGTTCAATTCCCACCAGTTGCCAAACTTGCAAGTGAGCATCTCTTCATCTTCCAGTGAGAAAAGAGAAATCATGGCTGACCGGCGGATACCTCCTGCCAATACCGCATTCGCGAGATAGCACATGATGTCATGGCATTCGAGCGGGGTGAGTTTTTCACCGTTTTGCTTCCGGTCAAGAGCGGCCTGCACATGGGCCACGCAAATTTTTAGTGGTTCGGGACCGGGCGCTTTTCCACCGGCAGTGACCAAACGCGCGCCTTTCGGACGGATATCTGAGTAATCAAATTCCGGCAAATAGTTGCTTAAACCAAAGTACCCTTTCAATAATACCTTAATGGCATCTGCCCATCCTTCAAGACTATCACCGATCAAAAACTTCTTTGTCTTCTCAGCTTTTTGCACCGGTGGCAGCTGCTCCACGTGATGATATTGGACAGAGTAACCCACGCCTGTTCCGCCCAGCAACAAAAAGAGCGCCTCCGAAAAGGCCCGTACATCGTCTACGGGCAGATAGGCGCAGTTGTAAATGCGGCTGTTGTTGCGGGCAATGGCGGTCCCTGCAAATTGCATGGCTCGCATGGACGGCAGGACTTTCTTCTTGTATACAAACTGCATCCATTGTTGAATGTCCTGGGTCAGAGCAGGATATTTTTCAATCATCATAATTTCATAGCGCGCACAAATCTCCTCCCACGTTTCTCTGCGTTTCAGGTTGGGAAGGTATCGGGCATATTTCATGTAAATGATCAGGTCACTTAGAATTTGTTGATTCAGCTCCATATTGTATTTTTTAAAAAATTGGATTCTGGAAATATGATATTTTCAAAAAGTGAATAAGGCGCGTTCTAAATACCATATCAGCCAAAAATAACAGACTGATATCCCGAAGCATATGACTTATGTCATACCGGCCATCGACGGAGGAGTTGAAAAAGCAGCGGTGAAATGTGTGAACTGAGAACAGAACAAGGTGTCTGGCAGTAATATCAAATTTGCCTATCGTTGTATCTGTGTTCTTGTTTGCGATTTTGATGCCATTTCTCAGTATTTATTTAGAAACCTGACAAAAATCATTTCATTATTATAGCCGTTGTTTCTACTTGCCACCTACCAAAATCGAATACATAACTTCTTAAACCATGAAAAATCAAAAATCTTACTCAGCTGTCCTGTTGTCAATGGCTATGCTGTTGTTTTCCTGCGGTGGTGGGAAACAAGAGGCCTCAACTGCGGTAGAGAGTGCTCCTCTCGGTGGCGGCCAGTCTACTGTGTCGGATGATGTTTCGCAAAAGGATATTGTCCATGTGGCGATCGGATCACCAGACCATACCACGCTGGTGACAGCGTTACAGACGGCAGCCTATGTTGATGTGCTGTCAAATGCGGGACCATTTACTGTCTTTGCACCCACCAATGCCGCCTTTGACAAATTGCCTGCTGGCACTGTGGAAGGCTTGCTGAAGCCAGAAAGCAAGGACGCTCTCCGCAATATTTTGGAGTACCATGTGGCTGTGGGAGTTTATAAGCTGGAATATTTGAAGGACGGCCAGAAAATAAACCAGGTGAACCTGGACAATGTGGTCATCGGTATTAAGGATGGCAAATACACCGTGAACGGAGCTAACATATTAGGGACAGCCCCTGCTTCTAATGGAGTAGTGTACGTTGTGGACGCCGTGCTGCTGCCTCCAGCCAAGAAATAAGTCGTTGGCCTGTACATCTGTATGAAGGATATCACGACTCGGAAGGACATTGTGCTGCTGGTGGATTCTTTCTACGCGAAGGTGAAGGAAGATGATTTGCTCAAGGTAGTTTTTGATCGTGTGGATTGGGCACACCATTTACCAGTCATGTATGACTTCTGGGCTTCGATCATACTGGGGGCTCAGGCCTTTCAACGCGACCCTTTTCAAAAGCACATTCCCCTTGGTCTGGACTTAAAACATTTTAACCGCTGGTTGAAATTATTCAATCATTCGGTAGATGAACACTTTGCAGGTTTTAATGCGGAGGAAGTAAAAAGCCGCGCTCACAACATCGCGGGAATATTCCAGCATAAGCTGGGATTGCTAACCTAGGCAAAGTTTTCACCGCAAAGTCGCAAAGACGCTAAGAGGAATTTACTGTATGTTAGTTAAGCGTAGCCGGTGGCAAATTCAATTTAAGCAAGATTCTTTTTTGATTTCTCTGCGTCTCAGCGCCTTTGCGGTTAGAAGCTAGAGTTTCACATGTTTCTCCAGGTCAAGCTTCTGCGGCATTTTCAATTCGGACAGTGCCTTGTTGAACGGAGGATATTCCTTTTTGATGCGGTCAAATATAGCATTCGTGAAGAATACCCGGTAATCCCCCAAGTTTGGATATTCCTTATTGATGGTCATCAATAACTCAGTTGCACCCTTGTAATCACGTGCCATAGCCATCACTTCCACTTTGGTTTTCATTTGCCTGGCCTGCATCTGGAGATCTTCCTTTTTTATGACGACCATATTGTAGTTGTTGTACCATAATGAGTCCATCAGCCTCAAGGCCTGCTTTTCCCTGCCGAGTATGGCAAGGGCAGAGGCTTCTTCAGCGGGGTTGAATCGGTTCCCCGGTATATGCGCATTACTAAGATACCGTGATGCCACCTGTTTGCATGAATC
>JAYWDR010000198.1:0-6359 GCA_043779735.1 Cyclobacteriaceae bacterium
CTCACTTTGCTTTGCAAGAAAAAATCTACAACACTCTTTGCGCGCTTTTGCGAAAGGAGTTCGTTATATGTTTCTGACCCTACATTATCTGTATGGGCAGCCACCTCCACTTTTAACGTAGGATTTTCATTCATGAGCTTCACTACCCGCTCTAGTTCCTTGAATGAAATATCAGACAGCTTATCATTGTTAGATTCAAAGGTGATATCCCGCAACGTAAGTTTTGCGTCTCGCTCCAACTTGAGAAGTTTGACGTTCACCGGGCCTGGCACCCCACTCGTAAGGTCTATTTCAGAAGAATTGAATGCATATCCCTGATCGCTTGTGACTTCCATTTCATAGCGATCTCCGGCTCGCAACGAAACCGCCTGGTTACCGGATACTTCAATTATCTCATCACGGCTTTTATTCTTCAATATTATTTTAGATTTCACCTTGCTATTATTTAACAGATCAGCCACGTTCAACTCTATTTGGATTTTTTCTGGCTCCAACTCAACATACTTCTCAAAGTCCCTATAAATGACAAGTCCGGCAATATTGAAATCTAAAATCACACTTTTAAAATGGTCTGCACTAACAATGATTTCATACTCCTTACCAACAGCCAGGTCCACGATGGACTGTCCACTCTTTGAATTGTTTTTGATATCCTTAACAAAAGTATTTTGACCTTTTTCTTTGATTTTTATCGACGCCGGAATCGGCTCAAAGATTTCCTTATCACTGATATTTAATGCCAGCTTCACTGATTTAAACAGCTGTACCGGGAGTTCAATCTCCTGGTATTTTTTCACTTCCCGCAAGTCAAGGTCATGGGTAAATGATGAGTAATCATACTTTTTAAATTCAATATTAAAACTACGGCCTGCCGGTAATACAATGGTGTACCTTCCATCCAGCGGGTTGTTTTCCAACTGCATGACGATCTGAGAAGTGAGCGCGTCAGTAACAATAATATCAGCCCCTATGCCTGCTTTGGTGTCGCGGTCTGTAATAAATCCCTGCACAATGTTGTTCCTGAATTGTCGTAAGCTGGGCGGTATCACCACCGAATAGATGTCTTCATTGTTGTAGGTATAATACATCAAGTCACCTTCCGCCGAAATACACGGAAGCTGGTCATCTTTGCTGGTATTGACATAGCTAAGAGGCACAGGCATCGACCATTCGCCCAGTACGTTTAATTTTGATTGATACATATCAAACCCACCTTTGCCACCAACTCGGTTAGAAGAAAATATTAAGGTTTTTCCATCGGCCATGATTCGCGGTGCCTTTTCGCAATCCTGATTGATAGGCCACGGCAACTTCTCAGGCTTACCCCATTTGCCACCTCTATCTTTTGTGGATTTATAAATGCTAAGACAAAAAACTGTTTCCTTTTCCTTGCGCAGGTTCTTATCAAGCGGCCCTCCCACATTTTGTCGAACGAAATAGAGTGTAGTACCATCCGAGCTCACGGAAGGAAAGGCCTCATAGCCTGGTGAATTGATTGGCTCACCTATCGGTACAGGATCCGACCATCCTGTTTTTTGACGCTGAGAGGTAAATATCTCATGGTTTCCCTGCGTTCCAAGAGAGCGAAAGAAAAAAAGTGTGTTCCCGTCAAAGCTAAGACTCGGCCCTCCAAACAGATCCAGTGAGTCAGCGATTGGCGTGATTTTGTCCATATGGACAGGCTTGCCCCATTTCCCATTCTCCTGGCGCACTTCGTATATCGAGTATTTTTTTCCAGATTCACTTCTCTGAAATATTATTGTCTTCCCGTCGGCCTGAATGGTTGGGGCATATTCCGTAACGATCGGCTCACTAATGACCGGCTTCTTGGTGTTGTTATAATATTGCATCGAATCAAACGGCGCCGGGGCCGTCACCGGCTGACCCTGAGCCAACACCATTAGATTGCCTGCAATTAGAATAAGTAAGAAAACGTGCTTCATGGCAAGTTGCAATCTATCCCTTTCACAAACCAATCAAAACAAATGCCCCCCAGAAATAAGGAACATCATATTTTTCTTTCATCGCAAGTTGAGCTTTTCGAAATGCCTGGCTCCTTTCAAGGCCATCGAGCCAAAACGAATAAAAGGAATTCATCAATTCCTGCGTGGCTACGTCGTCCACTTGCCACAAACTCATAAGCACCGAATTGGCGCCAGCCACCAAAAAAGACCTTTGAAGTCCATATACGCCTTCGCCATTCCTGACTTCCCCCAGGCCTGTCTCACAGGCTGACAGCACTACCAGATCGGTTTTATCAAGATTTAAGCTCATGGCCTCATAGGAGGTCAATACCCCATCTTCCTGGCTTTGGCGAACGCTTCGCTCAACCCCTGCGCCTGCCAGCAGCACGCCCGAACGGAATAAAGGATTGCTTAACAATTCGCTGCTTTCATTTTCATTAACCTCCACATCACTGAGAAAAAACCCATGTGTAGCGATGTGTATGACTTGGACATTTTCAACCTTTTTGATGTTCTCCTCCGAGGCAACAAATTTCTTGAATATTTGTGAAGTCCAGTTTCTGCTCAGCAGAATCTTTTGAACCTCATCCACTTCTTTCTCAGTGGCGGGCAACATAGGGATCTGCTCTCCATCAAACCCATACACCCGCGCCAAACTCCTCTTTGATGTACCATAGGTTACAATGGGCAGTCCCAGATTAAAATCGGCAAAGCCAAAAATGGAAGCCGTTTTCATCAAGGAGGGTGGCCTGCGCTTCTCAGCCAATTCGCGTGTGTTACTGACCAATCTGATGGTGAAATCATCAATGACCCATTGCTTGGCCCTGGGGTTGTACAATGAATTGAAATTGACTTTATTGAAAACACCATCACAGCTCAAGTACAAGGTATTTATTCCAGTCAATTTCGCGGCTAGTGGCTGCCAGAAAAATGCATACGACATGGTGTCTTTTAAATGAAATTTGATTGTGTTGCGGTGAAATTTAAATAAACGCGCCTCCAACTGGCTACCCTTCGGCCAAACAAGTAATTCCGGACTCTCACCCGATGCCCTTACCACCAGACCCAGGTAGTACACAGAATCCTTTGTGTATTTTTTCTTTATCCGTAAAATTTCAACAGCAGCTTCTCCTGCGCGCAAACTTTGTTGGACTTCCTTCCACTTGATTTCGCCTTTTTCAAATTGCGATTTGAATCCATCTGATTTTTGCGACAGGAGTTTTTCAAGGTCGTTGCTACGGCCTTCCAGCGCTGGCAAATCAATGGCGGCCTTTTTGCGCTCCTCGCTGGTAAGATTGTAGTACCTCACCATCAGCTCCTTTAATGACAGCCATTCATTAAAAATCGATTTCAATTGAACATCACCACTTGCCAAAATGCGTGTGCGCACCTTATTACTGGCATTGAGTAAAATGGCCTTCGTGGAAAGCTGCAGATCATAAAGTTTAACAGCCATTTCGCCACGACTTGCCGGATTGGCGTGCAGGTACTGCACACAGAAATCCTGATAAGCGTCAAAGACAGGTTTAATCTTTGCGTAAAACGCCCCCTTTTCCTTTTCACTTAACGAAGGGAAGAAGTCTCTTACTTGTTTTTGGTAACTTAATACTACTGGTTCATAGTATTGCTTCGCCTTTTCCCATTGACCCTGGGCATGATACACCCCGGCAAGGCCAAACAACGACCGGGCATAGTCAGGATGACTTTCACCCAAAATCCTTTTTCGCAGGTCTACGCTTTCACGCCAAGTTTTTTCTGCCAGCACAAAATCTCCTTTGTCCTGATAAAGAGCCGCAAGATTGCTGAGGGTAGTTACGTAGGACGGGTGTTGTTGTCCCAAGGTGGCTTTTGTCAATGCCAATGCACGATTAAGGGTTTCTTCCGCCTCCTGCCTTCGTCCAAGCTTTTGATAAAGGGTCGCCAGGTTTTGCAGTGAAATAGCATATTGTGGATTATTTTCTCCCAGCACGTTGCGGTCAATGTCCAAGGCCTCCTTTAGCAAAGGTTCTGCCAGGTCTAGTTGTCCTTGCAGTTGATACAGGGTGCCTAAGTTTTGGGTGGTTGTGGAATATTCGGAATTGGATTTACCATGGAGTCTTTCAAAAATTGATTTGGCTTCCAAAAGGAGCTGACCGGCATCTCGGTAATTTCCCATAGTCTGATATAGCAAGGCAAGCCCATTGAGGGAGGTTGCGTAGGTGGCGCTTTGCGCACCGTCGGCAGTTTTAATCACGTCTCTCGCCCTCTTGAGATACGGCTCTGCTTTTGCGTAGTCCCCCGTAATCTCATAATAGCGACCGATGCCTGCCATTCCTTTGGCATAGGCAGCAGAACTTTCTCCCCCTATCACCTTATATATAGACAAGGAAGAATCAAGCTCCGCCAGGACGGTGCCCAAGTCTCCCAAACGCATTCTCACCAGGGCGAGGTTCTCAAGAGTCTGCGCATAGACCAGGCTCGCATTTCCGCTGATCAACTTCGCGGCACCGCACACCTTCATCATAAGGTCGCGCGCGTCAGACAATCGGCCTTGGGATTGCCTGAGTGCTGCCAGGTTGTTGAGCGTAAGGAGGTAGTACGCATCGGCCTGTGTTCCACCCGGGTAATACGTTGATAATAGTCCATTATACAGTGAGTCTGCCCGGCCAAATTCCCCAGCTCTTCTTTCTGCCTCAGCGAATCCGAGCGATGCCGAAATTATTTCCTTGGTGGGTTTCGTGATTAACTTTTCGTTGATCTGAAAAATCTGCTTATACACCGCATAGGCCTCGGCCATTCTGCCCAATTTTGTTAACACCAACCCCTGCTTATTGAGGACGATTATGTATTCCTTGTGATTAATCCCGTAGAGTTTTTCAACCAATGGGCGCGCTTCAGATATCTTGACCAATGCCATTTCCTGCTCTCCCTTGTCTGAATACATCATGCCCAGATTCTCAAGTACACTTACGTAGCTTCTTATCGACTCCTTAGCCTCTGACCGGAAATACAACAAGGCTTCGATGTATAGTTTCTCAGCTTTTTCATAGTCACCCCTGGCTTGATAATAGGTAGCACTGTTATTAAGCGATAAGGCATACGCAGATTTTCCTTTCGGATGGTCTTTGATCAACTTCAACAGATCCTCGGCTTGTGATTGCTTACCTTCCTTCTGTAAGTTAGTGGCTCTTGTTGTTATGATTCTAAAGTACTCATCATCATCCTTTCCCGCGACACTTGCATACAGTGTTTGCGCCGAGCCAAAAGTTTCTTCGGCTTTTGTATACTGGTTGGCCTGGTGGTATACCTGACCCAACCCCAAAAGAACCAATGCATAATTACTACTCTGCTGAAGATCGGCTGCCTCATACAGTTCTTTCGTCTTTAGGAAGCTGCTAAGGGCAACCTCAGTTTTCCCTGCTTCGGAGTTCAGAAGGGCGTAGTAATAAAATGCCTCCAGTTTACTTTCAGGATCCATCGAAACACGCTCCATATTTGGTAGCACCTCTGCATACATATCAAATGACTCTTGGGTGGCATCGCTGAGATAGTAGTTAATGGCAAGGTTTACCTGGCATCCAACGATGGGCAATTCATTGTCTTTGTAATATTGAGAGTATACCTGCCGACTCAACAGCAAGGCTTGAATCGCCTGATCATAACTTCCCAATTGGCGATAAAACTGAGCTTGATTTGAAAGAGCTGTGGCGTAGGTAGTGTCCTTTTTGCGTTCAAGGATACTCAGCTCCTTTTGTATATACCCGATGCCATCCGAAAATCTCTCCTGTGAATAACAAATAGACGATAAAAGCCTCAGGATCGCCGCATAATTATCATTAGTCTCTCCGCTTGCTTCAGCGTATTTCGTCAAGGCACCTTCTGCCAGACTGAAGGCTTCCTTCAGCTCACCGTTGTTGTACGCTAATGCGGCCCGAGCATAATCATCCTTCCAGTTTTGCCCATATCCGCAAAACGATACACATAGAAATACTACTATTGGGCTGACACAACGACGCATACTACTTTAACAGGTTAAAAGATCGGTACGTGGATCAAAATTGGTTCTCTAAATACTCACTTCCTTGGATTAGATACAAATTTCTACGAATAGGAACGTCTTGAAAGCTCACTTTCATGACACCCGCTTGTGCCATAGGCTTAAGGGCTTTTATAGGTTGCTTAGTAAAAGTCTTTTCCGATGCAAATAAACCAACCATCAATACTCCGTTGCCATCCTTTACATTCTTCACGATTACCTCCAGGTCCTGTCCCAAAGATGAAAACATAATCACCAGCATGGATCCCAGAAGAATAATAGGTCTCATTGTATCAAATTTAGCCCATTGGTTCCTCATTCGCTTGTTTATGATTTCTTCACGGGTTTTGGATTGCGATTTGCTATTTTTATAACTCAAT
>JAYWDR010000199.1:0-2124 GCA_043779735.1 Cyclobacteriaceae bacterium
GGGTATTGTCATCCTCCCGGAATATGCTCAGCACCAGCCCCACCACTTCGGTGGTAAATGAAGGCACATTGATGATTTGAGTGATTTCCTCCAGCGTCATCCGGTTGCGAACCGGCCGGCTTTCATCGATGCGGGTGAGGCAGGCAAAGGACATCGCAATGATGAATTTAGCCTGGCCGGAACTGATTTCTGGATGACCGTTCCGGTGGCAGTATGATGCCGCTTCCTCGTATAGGTTGTTGGCGTGAATGTCCAGCACGTTCGAGAGCCGGGGATGTCCGAGGTATTCTTTCTCGTAATCAGGGAGTTTTTGGACCCAGACCTGAAATCTATGGATGTCCTCTTTGGGCAATTTACCCCCCGGCATGCCACCCACCATGGCGTAATGAATAAGGTCCATTTCTTCCCGGCCGTTATCTGCTGCTTTCCAGATTTGTTTGAGCGCGTGTTGGAGTATGGGTAGTTGGTCGGTCCCTTCTTCCAGGTCAAAAATCAAGCGGTCGATGAGGCGGCTGGAAATCCGGTTGCCGCTGAGAATGGCTGGTTCTTCTATGACCAGGTGCAACTCCTTGCGCTGGAGGCGGGGTACGAAGAATTGCGAAAAGCCAATGAACTCCGGCAGGCCGCGGAATGCCGCACACTGGCCAATGTAGTCTGAGCGCATGGTGCATACCACGTAGACGGGAAGATCTTCCTTCAGGGAAATCTTGATGGTCTCAAGAATGATGTTCATCAACAGGCGGGATTCCTGAGAGGGCACACCTCCCGGAAAATTTTCCGGATTCGTAAAGAATTCTTCAAACTGGTCAACCAATATCAACAAGTTGCCGGCTTTACGCGCCATGAGATTTCTGCCTTCTTCCGAACCTTGTTTCCAGGCGTCACTGCCTTCATCGACAAAAAGGGTTGATGACTTGTATAATTCCACCAGGGATGAAAAACCGCGGCTTAGCTCCACCTCAACAGATCCGGAATCCTCAAGGCCCAGTGCGGCGGCCAGGGACCTTGCCGCATTTTTCATGGGGGAGCGTTCCGGACGAAAATCCGCAACGCACCAGTTAGAATACCTGGCTTTGAAAAACCCGGCCCTTGCCTGGGGGATGAGGCCGGCAAAGATCAGGGAGGATTTACCATCACCCGAAGCGCCAGTCACCATGAGAAATTTCTTCTCTTCAAGCTGAGCGGTGACCTTCAGGACATTTTCCTCCCTTCCCTTGAAATAAAGCGACTCGTCTTCGGTGAAGGACCGAAGCCCGGTGTAAGGACAGATGGTTTCCAATTCGCCCATATCAGAATATATCAGCTTCGAAGTTGATGGATTGCCACATGTAATGCTTTTGCAAAGCGGTCACGTGAGTTTGCCATTCCTGGCTGATTTCCTTTTTCAGGGCCTCGGCCGAGAGAATCAGATTAAAGTACTGAAGCCTTTCGCCCAGCACGATTTCCGGGATTGAAGAATAGGCCTGGTAATAATTTCCACTCATGGCGGTGCCCAGGATCCAAGTCTGCATTATGCCGTTTTGCTCTCTTATTTGAATCTTTCGTACAAATTCGCGGGCAAGGTTATCCATATCTTTTCCCCCGGCGAGACCGAGTGACAGAACAACGGCAATACGGGGATCGGGGCCGAAGAACTGGAAGTCCTTTAGCCGGTCCACTTCGGTAATGGCGGAATCAAGGTATTCAAATGCCTCTTCCTTCGGGCCCGTGCGATTGATGAGAAGTCCAAGAGGAGCAGTGGCATAAGCTTTAATAAGATTGCTGGGCTTTGTATAAGTTTTTATGATTTGAAATGCTTCCTTCTTCCGGCCATTGCTTACCAGGTATTGCGTTAACAACCCGACGTGGTAAGAGAACACACCCTGCTCAATGTTGGAGCCTTGCCTGAGGTTCTCAGGTGCAAACCGCCCGGGTTCAAGTTTTAGATAAAGCAATTCCATATCGCTCGTTTTACCCTGTTGCCGGTATTTTTCCATCAGCATCAGCCTCAACTGGTTAAAGTTCAACCCGTTAGCGTGCGGGTTAAGGGTTATGACGGAATCAACCTCCCTAAGCGTCGATTCATCCAGGGGTGTATAATTTCTGGCGAGCCGGGATGGGTAGGTCGGAAAGTTGAAACGGTCA
>JAYWDR010000200.1:0-6355 GCA_043779735.1 Cyclobacteriaceae bacterium
TGTCAGGACGGCTTCATTTCTGAGCGCGTAATTATTGAGACTTATGTTACTGTTTAGTTAGTGTCACGATAACCCTGCGGGTCCATGTGCAATACCCGCTTCCTCTGCCATATTCATCGCAGTCGTCATCCACAGAAATGGAGAATACGTCACCGGGAGTTGTGCCAAGAATGTTGGTGCGATACAAGCCGCGGTTAGGAGTGGTGCCCAGCGGCAATCCTACCGGCATCGCAGTGGTGCCGGCAAATGTGCCCGAACCGGACGTTACCCAATACAATTGACGCTTTGAGGTGCAACTCAAATTGGAATTCTGAAGTGGAACAAATACTGTGCCCAAGTTTGCATTGGTTGCTCCGGTAAAACCGAGTCCAAAAGGCGCCACGGTCGAACTGGCAGCATTCATGGTAGCCAACGCGGCCGTCCCAGCTGTACCGGTAAGACCCGCACCGGTGGTACCCGGAACACCTTCTTCCAAATTTATCCTCATCGTAGAGGTTCCTGTTCTGTAGGTAACGGTGAATTCCCGCTCCGAGGAAAGACCTCCTGCAGGCTTTGCCAAAGTGACGGTCTGGTTCGGGAAAAGCACTGTGTTCATATACTTGGGAAAAGCACCAGCCGTTGCATGGAGAGCGGCAGAATGGTTGGGCGACCAGATGGCCATTTGCTTAAGACCGTACGTTCCAACCCACGAATTTGGCAACAAAGTCCTGACGACGACCGTCTTTTGAAAGGGTGACAAATAAAACAAACCGGTGGCAAGGTCGGCACTGTTTTGGCCAATCTCTGCCGCGTCGTTATTATTATGTGGATTGGCAACAGAGATTCTCCGTCCATCCTTCAGTACCAACACCCAGCGATAAATAATCTGGTCGGCAACAACATAAGAAGCAGGAGGTGCAATGTACCCTGCCAACGATTTGAAGTCGTTGGTTTTATCGGGCCAGCAACCAGGGGTTAGAACCAGAGGGGTCCCAACATAACAACTGGGAATGGCCGCCGTCGATGTCAGCAATGCTGCCAGCGTCTCATTTGCTGTTATTCTTATCTTTTGCCGTTTGTAGGCCGAATAAGTTGGTGCCGGCGGCGCCACGAAGCCAGTGTTATCCACTGTCTTAATCAGGACCTCGGGTGTGATAGCCGTGCCCCTTTTGAGGGTTGCGTAGAACTCAATGCTTGCCAGGTTGTCGCCGTTCTTCTCATCCACCGGTTCGTAGATGGCCTCGAAGCCGGAATTGGCCAAGTCATTAATATCAAAAGAACTGGATGTGGTTAAGTACATCCTCACATAGGCCCCCGTAGCCCTGTTATAATATGGAAGGGGGAACAAGCTTTCATCCGTTGTGCATGATAAGCCCATGCCGAGCAATATGAGGGAGAAAAGCGTCGTATATTTTTTGTAATTCATAATTTCAAGAAGTTAGAATGACTAAAAATCAAGGTTACTGGTGTTCTTATCCCAAAAGACTTTTACTGTCTGATCAGCTTTCTGCTTCGCACTTGAATTGAGCGCAGCATATACCTGGGGATAGTAGTATGACCTTATATACGGTCCTGAAGTAGCGGCTGTAGTGGGCTGCATACCCGTCGGCATCCCTGTTCTGCGGTAAAGATTGTAAGCTTCCACGCCGTTTCCGTGCAACGAAATCCAGAGCTCCCTTGCGATATAATTCATCTTGGAATCAGGAGTGCCTTGCGCGGTGTATGCGGCCACTGCCCTTGCAATATATTGGGTCACATCATCTGTGTAACTTCCATTCGTAGCCCAGGCTACACTGGTTGTACCCAGTGTAATGGGTGAAGCGGTGGTCTGCAAATACCTCACCGGATTGACTGCGGTACCGTTCTTAGTGATATTACCACCCAGAACCTTCACTGCCTGATTGACCAGCAGAGGTCCTGTGTTGGAAGATGCCGAGCGGGTCCAAGGACCAGCTGCCACAACATCATAAATACCGTTTTGACTTGCCGTAGTTTGGTTCTTCACCAGAACTCGGTCGCCAGCTAAAGTGACAACCCCATCAATGGTAAGCAGTCCACCCGTTGTTAATAGGGTTGGGATATTTGCAGTAGATGCGGCAACAACATCAGCGGTAAAGGCGCCAGCAAAATTCAGCGGATAAAAGGTATTTACGTTAGTCTCAACTGGAGAAGCCACTGCATTACCTCCCATTACACCCAATGATGAAAAAGAGCGAACATCATCCATCGAATACTGGATTCCGTTCTGATAATAGGTGGCTGCACTGCCGGTTGTACCGAGATACAAAGCTGCTTCCGCGAGCCAGAAATTCACGGTAGATCTCATCAGGACGGGCTGGATGCCGGCACCCTGCATACCAACATTGGCATTGACATTGGCGGGGTTGTTCGCATCGAATTTTCCACCTGCCGGGTAAACGCCCCATTCCGTTCTCAGGAAATTATCAGGTGGGATACCCTGGTTGTCGACGTGGTCACGACCCCAGTAGCCAACGTTCGTCGGGAAGCAGAACGTGCGAGTCCACATTGGATGTGCAGGATTATAGGCCACACCCGCAACCGTCGTGTTGTCTGCCTGACCGATGGATCCCCCTGAATTGAACAGGCCAACTCCGGGAGGGATGCCCGCCTTAGAGTTGAAGTTGATGGCCGTACCGGTCGAATATGGGTAATGAGCTGGAATCGGACTATTGATGCACCGATCATCATTAACACTGGTTGCGTTGGAACTCGACTGACGGTAGAAGTAAAAGCGCATACGGGGATCACCCACTGAAAGACCGTTGTGTGTCGCGTCGTAACCGTGAAACATTTGCCACATCAGCCAGTTCGACTGGTAGACGCCACCGCCTGCTGGATACCCACCCACAAAACGAGGGTGACGTGAATCGGGATCGGCAGTACTGATGCCATAGTGCCACACAAAGTTCTGGGCGGCGGTACTAATGAGTCCATCTGTGCTGGCAATCGCGGCGTTAATACCGGCGGTAGCGGTAACAGGATCCGACAGCCGTAGGCTGAGGTAGACCTTTAGCTTCAGCGTATTGGCCAGCCTTACCCAAGCCGAATAGTCAGTGGAGGGTGTATTAAGATGACTTGTATAATAATTATCCACAATGGCAGGGGCAATTGGGTTCAAATTACCGCCCGCAGTAAAAAGTGGAGTTTTTAAGTCGATGATGGCTTTATCAAGCATGGGCAGAATGGTACCTGTGTACAGGGTGGCCTGGTCATCGGCCGGAGGATTGTAATTCACTGCACCCAAGAACGCCTTTGAATAAGGTACATCCCCAAAGCTATCCACCATAAGCAATAATACATAAGCTGCCATCACTCGCGACATGCCTGAATGCCTGGCATAATTATTGGCATCAGCAATCGTATTCAACTGCATGGCGTCTTGCAAAATGTTTGCATACGCAGTGGTCCATGCGCCGTCAAATGACTGAGGGTTAAAGATGTTTGTATAATCATTGCCTCCCGAGTTTTGAAGTCGGCTAAGGATCATACCCTGCGTGCTTGAAGTGTTGAAAAGAACAGCGACGTTGCGCTGCATCGAGTTCAGGATCAAACTTGGCAAGGCCTGGTCTGGCTGAACAGCGTTGGGGTCCTGGCGCAAATCCAATGTGCAGGAAGTGCCCAACATGATACAGAAGAATATTATTAAAGATTTAATCATTTTCATAGCATTATATTTTTTGGGCTTAGAATGTAAACCTCACAACCGCACCATACCTGCTCACACTGGGGCCGGTCAGGTAATCAAAACCAAGACCTCCGTCAACACCCTGGCTGGCTACTTCCGTATCGAAGTTTACATACTTGGGTACGTTGAGCGCCTTAAACCACAGGTTGTTTCCATTCAGCTGAACAGAAATAGCTTTGAACGGCGTTTTGGCAAGGAGCGTCTTTGGCAAATTGTACGAGATCGAAACCTCTCTCAAGCGGACAGTGGTGGCATCAAACATATTCACCTCTTCGTATCCGAAGAACTGGGTTCCAAAACCATAGTTCGACGCTGTGATCTGCAGGTTGTTAGGAGCATAGCTCTTGGTTCCATCCGTATAGGAGGTAACTTCTTTGACACCAGGTAATATGAAAACCATGTCCCGGTTAAAGTCCGTATCCTTCGTTACACCTCGGCCAATCGTTGCCGATGGAGTTGCTGCATACATTTTACCACCATAGCGGTAGTCAAACTGGAAGGACAGCGTCACACCCTTGAAGCTGAAATTGTTAATAAGGGAAGTGTTATAAACGGGATTCGGATCACCCAATTCCTTGATAGCCGGTGCTTGTTGATATAAACCCTCCGAGTTTACTACTCTTTGGCCAGCATACGGTTGACCAGCTGGTACCGTCACGATACCGGTGCCCCAGATAATATTCATGGGTCGGCCGGCAATGGCATAGTTACCGCGAGTCGTAAAGCCGTTAAGAACAATTTGCTGAATACTACTACCCAAGTCGACCACCAGGGGCCGAACAATTGTCAAATTCAGGATAACATTCCAACGGAAATCACCCATGATGAGAGGTGTTCCGCTGAGGGCAAGCTCGAGGCCCTTGTTACTCAACTTACCAATGTTTGTATAGGTGCTGCTATATCCGGTAGAAGGATCAATCGGTGCGCGTGTGATCAAATCCTTTGTGGAGCGATCATATACCGTGAAGTCTACCCCTAAGCGCTCATGGAGGAATTTGGCCTCAAAGCCGACTTCAACTTCCTGCTGAAGTTCAGGTCTTAGTTTGAGGTTACCCAATTGATCTGCTATGGTTTGTTCACCAGTTACTTTGCCAGCAGCATCACTAAAACCTCTCAGATTTTGTGACACTATGTTACGCGTAGTGTAGGTTGGAGCAAATCCAGCAGACGTACCGTAGCCCGCCCTGAACTTTAAGAAATTGATCTTGTCAGACTTCAGGCTTGCAAAGGCCTCGGTGGCATCAAATGCCACGCTCATGCTAGGGTAGAAGATTGAGTTGAGACCAGCCTCGATTGTAGAATTCCAGTCGTTCCGACCGGCAAGATTTACAAACAGGAAATTCTTGTAGTCAAATGAGAAATCACCGTACACGCCGTAGCGTTGTTGTTCGGTGGTGCGGTAGAATACGCGACCATCAAACGCTACGCTGCGGGAAGAAGACGTCTCGAAGTTAGAGTGACGGAATAGTCCAAACACGGATTGTTTTTCAGAGTAAAGTCCATCACGGACTTGATAATCGTTACGGGCATTACCTCCAACACGTGCAATTAACTTAATGTCCGGAGTAAGGTCCTTGTTAAAACTGAAAATAATGTCGTGGTTCCAAATGGTATTCGTTAACGTTTGGGTCTGCAGAACACCATTGTTGATATTGGCGTAGGTCGGTCCAATGCCTTTATTATACTGGCGATTCTGGCGCTGGGTATAGGTATCAAAACCAACCTTGTAGGTTAAAGCCATATGATCATTAAAGTCATAGGTCACATTGGTTGCATTAAAGAACCGATCTGTTACATCCGTTTCCTTGGTGTATTTTGCTACCCAGAGGGGGTTCGGAATATCGCTGCCACTTCGGTAATAAACCTGCTTGTGCTCCTGGGGGGTTTCAATTGGCATACCTAATACATCCACACTGCGCGGCGTGTAGAGGAATTGTCCATAAAGTGAAGGTATACCCCCAAAGGAAGCGCCACCGCCCGTTGCACCGTTCAATGGTGGCGATGCAATGTCTGTATTGGCATACAATAGCGAAGTCCTTATAGTAAGTTTATCCGTAATGGCTGCCTGGAAACCAGTCGTAATGTTAAGTCGCTTCAGGTCATTGCCCGGAGCATAACCCTGTTCAGTAGTGTATGCGACTGATGCATTATAGCTCAATTTATCAGTTCCACCGGTCATATTGAAGGCTGTGTTGGACACCTGGCCTTTGCGGAAAAATCCCGCGGGGTTAGGCTGCGCGGCGTACGGCGTCCTCTTGAAATAATATTGCGGGAAGGCGTCTCTTATGGAAGCATCGGAGATGAACTGAAAAGGATGTCCGGTAGAGTCAACTTCTTTGAAATTCGCACCCCAGTTGCTGAAAAATACAGGGGATACACCAGAAAACTGTTGGAAACCATTGCCATAATTATTCTGGAAATCCGGCAAGGATGCAATTTCAGTGATCGACTGAGATTGCTGGAAACTGAACTCAGCCGCTCTCTTTTTAGTAGCGCCGGACTTGGTTTGTACCAGAATAACACCGTTGCGGCCCTGATCGCCATACAATACGGTGGCTGCTAGGCCCTTCAAAACGCTAATATTCTCAATGGTGTTGGGGTCAATATCAAGGAATCGGCTGCTGGAAGAGGCTGTGCCCCCTGTATCGAAACCTGAAGCATTGTTTGTAG
>JAYWDR010000201.1:0-2120 GCA_043779735.1 Cyclobacteriaceae bacterium
TAGTTAATGCCAATGGTCAAATTTTCAAATCACTTTCTCCCCTCTTCAATCCACCGCAAGTTCTTCTCGCGAATCCTCCAAATGGTACCATGGATATTAGTGGTCAAGCACTGGGCTCATTTCTCTTGCGCGTGAAGCTTTCGTGGCATCCATATCTCTATCCCTACCGGGACCTTCGGGCTTACTCATTCATTCTTCAATACGGAACAGATAGTACTTTTGCAACAGGCACTACAAGCATTCAACTCGACGGATTCACAGCGTCTACCGATACGACAAGAACGGTTGATCTGCCGTATGAGACCAAAGTCTACTGGAGAATGCAGCCCTTCTTCTCAAACGTGCCTTCACCTTGGTCGGAGGTATGGAATTTTACAACACCGAGTATACCTGTCAAAACAATCCGGAAAATACAGGAAAATTCTCTTTCGTCGCTCTTAATTTTGGATTCGGTGCAACGAATCGATCCTTCCAAGAATTTTTTGCAACGCTCGCCATTAACTGATTCTTCCTTGATTCTCTTCGCGCGATGCGTTGTACCGCCGTCCGAATTTTCCCAGTCATCACCGACAATGATCGTGTACGATACGACAGGAATCGATGCTCCATGGAATGGGCTGTGGATACGACCAGCACCAGGGTTTGTAGGGGGTAATTTTGCACAAGTAAAGAAAGGTGATATCCTAACAATAAGAGGAACTGTAACCGAAATCGCTTTTTGGGGGGTAAACAGTGTAACAGCCTTTGATAGCCATGATCTTCAGATCATCGGGGCCCACGACACAACTATTAGCCCGTTCATGCTCTCCGTCGCAGATTTTCGTCAAGGCCCCATGCCAAACGGAAAAGTAAAGTACAGTAGCGGGGAACAATATGAAGGAATGTATGTTGAACTCCATCATCTCACGGTTGTCTCCTTGGATTCTTATGGTCTTGGCATGAAGCTTGCCGATAGCGCCGGGAATGAACTCAGCACTTCGGATGCATCCCGATGGTTCACTTTTGGGAATCATCGAAATCCGTCGTCGACGTTTGAGTTTCCCGTCTTTGGTACAATGATCGATACATTGCGGGGTATCGTCACTTCGAGTGGCGATTATTTCTCATATCAGATCGCACCGATTTACCCCGGAGATATTGTTTATTCTCCTAACCAGCACGGTATTCTCCGCGGTAAAGTCTTTAATGATGATAACCGGAATGGCGTCCAGGATACGAATGAAGGGCCGCTCAGCCAACGAAGAATCAATCTTGAGGGAAGGGGCAAATATACATTAAGTGATTCGAATGGAGAATTATTCTTCGGTAATCTTCCGCCGGGATCGTATTACCTGACACAGTCTGGTGGGCAATTTCCCCCCTGGCAAATCGCATCGCCTGCATCCGGCTTTTTTTCGTTGATTCGCAGTGTAAACGACAGCAGTGGATACTTCCTCTTCGGTAATTATTTTCCACGAGGGGTTATCCGCGGCAAAATATTTGACGATGATAATCGCGACGGTATTAAGGATTCGGCCGAACAATTTCTCTCGCTTTGGGAGATCGATTGCGATGGTGGGCTAAACCCTCGATCCATAACTGATTCGAACGGACAATTCATCTTCAACAATCTCCCCCCCGGATCCTACACGATCAGCGAACCGGAAAATCAGCACGTTCCATGGCAGTTATCGTTCCCGCCATCGCGCAGCTATTCAATTACACTCGGGATCAATGACACAAGCGGCAATAGCATTTTCGCGTTCTTTTACCCCTGGGACTGGATCGACGGTAGCATCTTTCATGATGTGAACGAGAATGGAATCGCCGAACCGAACGAACCTCCGTTGGTTCACTGGCTGGTGACATTAAGGGGGGCGGTCACAGACTCAACCCGGACGGATTCTCTCGGCCATTATTCGTTCCGGCACGCTCTCGAAGGAGAGAACACCGTAAGCGTATCCGCCGTGCCTCCGTGGGAAATCATTCCCCCCTCACTAACGACTGGATATAGTTTTTCATTTTACGATTTAGGGCAACTGAAATTCAATGTGAATATTCCCCTCCACCATATTCCTCCCCGCGTGAAGCTGAAAATGACAGTTCATGATGACACGCAATTCTTACGTCAGGATCTTTGG
>JAYWDR010000202.1:0-6346 GCA_043779735.1 Cyclobacteriaceae bacterium
AACAGGAATGCTGGAATTCTTAATATGTTCAACTCTGTTGAGACCCGGTTTTACATGGAGTCTACGATTAACATCGATCCATTCTTAGGTTGCGACAACAGTCCCCGGCTGCTTGTTCCACCCATAGATAAAGCTTGCACCGGGGCAGCATTTTATCACAACCCAGGTGCGTTTGATCCTGATGGTGACAGCCTTTCTTATGAATTGACGATACCCAAGAGGGACAAAGGCATCGATGTAAATAACTACAGGAGTCCGGATGCAAAAGAATTTTATGATCGGGTAGGACTAAATTACGGAACTGCTAATGAAGCGGGTAACGGTCCTCCTTCTTTGACGATCAATCCGGTCACGGGCACCATAATCTGGGATTCCCCCGGAGCTTCCGGTCAATACAACATTGCGTTCATGATTAAGGAGTGGCGAAAAGTCAGCGGTATCTGGATTAACCAAGGCTATGTCATTCGTGACATGCAAATTATCGTGGATGACAAGTGCAAGAACAAGCGCCCCGAACTCCAGGTTCCGCCCGACATTTGCGTGGAGGCCGGGACCGTAGTAAAAGCCGATATTTTCGGAACGGACCCCGACAATGACAGTGTGAAGATTGAGGCATTCTCACAGTTACTTTCGATACAGCCGTCTCCTGCAACCTTTACTCCCTCCCCTCCGGTGAATCAAGCTACCGGGGGTGCTCATATCGCCAAGTTGCGGTTTACGTGGAATACCAAATGTGAGCATGTGAAAGAACAACCTTATCAGGTTGTATTCAAGATTACGGATGCGCCGCCGAAGAACATTAACCCACCAAGAGGACCTAAACTTGTGCAGTTCAAGACTTGGAACATACGAGTGGTTGGCCCTAAACCAAAATGGAAAGATGCCCAGGTAATTCCGGCCCAGCGAAAGGCAAAACTTGAATGGAAACCGTATCCGTGTTTGAATGCACAAGTCATGCAGGTATGGCGCAGAGTGGAGCGGTACCCGTTCATACCGCCTGAATGCGTTACGGGGATGCCGGCATTCCTTGGCTTTACAAAAATTGATGAAGTTCCTATTACCCAGACAAAGTATACTGACACGAACAAAGGCTTGGGGCTGGCGGTGGGTGCGCAATATTGCTATCGGTTGGTGGCAGTCTTTCCGTTGCCGGGAGGCGGAGAGAGCTATGTTTCCACGGACACGTGCCTTGCACCGATTTTGGCGGATGCACCCGTCATCACGAATGTGACAGTGGACAAGACCAGCGTCACGGCGGGACAAATTACCGTGAAATGGCGATCGCCCTTTGAGATCAACCAGGCACAGTTCCCTCCACCTTATCGCTACAAAGTCTACCGCGCAGAAGGATTTACAGGCAATTCAAAACTGGCTCCAGTTTTTGCCGGAACGATACCTGATTCAACCTACACCGATTCAGGTATTAACACAGCGGTGATTACATATAACTACCGTGTTGAATTATATGACAATACGAATCAGCCTGTGGATACGTCCGCAATTGCTTCCTCCGTTAGGTTGGAGGCCAAGCCTCAGTTCAAACAAATTGAGCTCGGCTGGGGGGCCAGTGTTCCCTGGTCAAATCAAAGTCAGAAATTCCCAAAACATCTGATTTACCGCGGTCCGGAGAATTCGACAGAGAGTCAAATGGTGCTGATAGACAGTATCAATGTCACGTCAGGTAAGTTTGTATACGTTGACTCTGGTCAGTATAATAATACGCCACTCCGTGATGACCTGGTGTACTGCTACCGGGTGAAGACCAAGGGAACGTACGGCAATGCAAAGATCAAGGCACCTCTCCTTAATTTCTCCGAAATCAGTTGTGCCCAGCCTAATGATAAGGTCCCACCCTGTAAGCAACAGTTGTCGATCAAGGCCACACCCTGTGATCAATATATTTTAACGCAGCCATGCGATCCTAAAGTGTTTAGTAATACGGTCACATGGAATCTTACCACCGACTTGGTGTGCAGGCTGGATGTGCGCAGCTACAATATTTACGTTGCCACGCAATTGGGTGGGGAGTTTAGTCTTTATGCCAGGAATGTGAGGGACACCTTCTATATTGACTCAAACCTTCCATCATTTGCCCGTTGCTACAAAGTATCTGCGGTGGATCGCGCCGGCAACGAAAGTGAGCTGAGTGATTCTTTCTGTTTCGACAATTGCCCTTACTATGAGTTGCCGAATGTATTCACACCCAATGGTGACAATTGCAATGAAAAATTCAGCGCGTACAGCGACCGGCAGTCGGTAGATGAATATGGCAAGGGGCCATGCGGCCCGATTGACCCTGTGAAAATCCGAACAAAATGCGCACGGTTTGTGGAGAGCGTCAATTTCACGGTGAGCAATCGATGGGGCAAGGAAGTATACACGTATCAATCTGGTGGCGAGCGCACTATTTACATTGACTGGGACGGACGTGACAACAGCGGCAAGGAACTGTCTGCCGGCGTTTATTTTTTTAATGCCGAGGTTACATTCACGGTAGTAGATCCTGCCAAAAAGAACCGCAACATCCGCGGATGGGTGCAGATTGTGCGATAGTCAATTAAAAGCAATTACGAATTAAGCAATTACGAATTGCTGCTTGGGGACTATATAAGAGCTGAGATTGCATGCTTGTATCGTCTCAATTCCTGGCTTCTCAATTCTCAACTTCTGCTTATCTTAAGGCTAAAATCTTATTAGCTTTATGAAGGCATACGTTTTTCCCGGTCAGGGCGCCCAGTTCACCGGCATGGGCAAGGAATTGTACGAGTCTGATCCAAAAGCGAAGGCACTCTTTGAACAAGCCAACGGTATCCTCGGCTTCCGCATTACAGACACTATGTTCAGCGGCACCACTGACGAACTCAAGCAAACCAATGTGACACAGCCCGCTGTATTTATTCATTCGGTGGTGGTCGCACTTTCAAACCAGTCCTTTGTGCCAGAGATGGTGGCGGGCCATTCACTTGGAGAATTCTCTTCGCTGGTGGCCAACAAAGCCCTTACTTTTGAGGACGGACTAAAGTTGGTGTCGAAGCGGGCCCAGGCCATGCAGCGCGCCTGTGAGATCAATCCTTCCACTATGGCGGCCATTATGGGGCTGGATGATAAAATTGTGGAAGATATTTGCGCCTCAATTAAGAATGAAGTCGTAGTGGCAGCCAACTACAATTGTCCGGGACAGCTGGTGATCTCCGGCTCCATGAACGGCATCACAATCGCCTGTGAGAAAATGAAAGCGGCGGGGGCAAAACGTGCATTGCCATTGCAGGTGGGAGGAGCGTTTCATTCGCCGCTGATGGAGCCCGCGCGCGAGGAACTGGCGAAGGCTATTGAGTCCACACATTTCAGTATTCCGATGTGCCCTGTATATCAAAATGTAAACGCACTCCCGTCAGTGGATGTGAGTGTGATCAGAAAAAACCTCATCGCGCAGCTCACCTCTCCGGTGCGGTGGACGCAGTCCGTGCAGAATATGGTAAAGGACGGAGGAAAAATGTTTGTCGAATGTGGACCAGGGAAAGTTTTGCAGGGGCTGGTGAAGAAGATAGCTCCGGAAACGGAAGTTAGCGGTCTGTGAGAGAATTGAATGCAAAATATCGAATAAGGAATTATGAATAATGAAGTGACCGCACTCAACGAAGATCCTGTTTTGAATTACCTTGTTATTCGATATTAAATGAGTCTGGTTCCATGCCTTACTTCGTTATTCTTTATTCGACATTCATGATTCGATATTTTCCTTCCGTTCCCATTTCCGAACCTCCAATTTATCCGTGCACTCCGCCAGGAGTTGTGCTCCACTTTTTTTCAATACGGAATGCACATAGTCCGGAGCTAATTCTGCTAAGGGGACTAGCGTGAATCTCCGGCTCGCAATAGCCGGATGCGGAATTGTCAACTCGGGCGTCTCAATAATTTCATCACCATAAAAAAGTATATCAATATCGAGGGTTCGGCTGGCCCATTTTTCTGTTCGTATGCGTCCCAGAGTTGTTTCAATGTGGAGGACTGTCTTTAGAAGTTCATGAGGACTCAGGTTCGTTTCGACTTTTATTATCTGGTTGAGAAAAGCAGGCTGCCCCGTGTTTCCCCAAGCCGCTGACTCATAAATGGAGGACTCGGCCAGGATTTTCCCCACTTGCGAGACTATCTGAAAACGCACTTTCTCAAGATAATCGTGCCGATTGCCCTCATTTGAACCCAAAAGCAGAAATGCCCGTACCATGCATGTAGTGTTATAATTGTTCTACGTGTAAAATTGATATTTTTGCGACCTAAATCACCGTTATGAGTTTTTTAAAATCATTTTTTGCTTCCTGTCTGGGCACCTTCACCGCGCTGGCCCTTCTGATTTTTCTGACAATAGGCATCATTGCCACGCTTTCCGGTGACAAAGAGGTGGCAGTTTCCGACAATTCTGTCCTGCATCTCAAGTTTGAAGCGCCCATCACTGAACTTGAAGTGGAAGACCCACTGGCCGACGTATTTCCGGGGGCCGGCGACCAAAGCCACGGACTTCTTCAGATCAAGCAAGTCATTCGCCATGCAAAGACAGACCCTAAAATAAAAGGCATCTATCTCAACACCGCCTTTGTCATGACGGGCTGGGCCACCCTCCAGGAGTTGCGCGAATCTATCATCGATTTCAAACAGTCCGGTAAGTGGGTCATTGCCTACGCCGATTATTATTCCGAGGGCGGTTACTACCTGGCCACCGCTGCCGACAAGGTATATATGTACCCTGAAGGCGACGTGGAATTCAATGGGCTTGCCACAGATGTAGTATTTTTCAAAAAGCTTTTCGACAAGCTTGAGATAAAGCCTGAAATCTTTCGCGTAGGCGAATTCAAAAGTGCGGTCGAACCTTTCTTGCGTGAAGATCTCAGTGAAGAGAATAAGCTCCAGCTTAATTCAATTTTGAATTCCATCCACGGAGAAGTGCTTCACAATATTTCTGATTCCAGGAAAATTCCATACGAAAAGCTGAAAGAGATTTCGGATAAAATGATTGTGCGAAGTGCCAAGCTGGCGGTGGAAAACGGCCTCATAGATTCTTTATACTATGACGACCAGATAAAAGATGAGCTTCGCTCACGGTTAGGGCTGGACAAGAAGAAGATACTGCCGCTGGTGCGGTATAGTCAGTACAAAAAATCTTTTACCTCGTCCGGAAGTTCTAAGAATGAGATTGCCGTGATCGTTGCTGACGGAGATATTATGCCTGGCAAGGCAGACAAGGGAGTAGTAGGAGCGACCACCATCGTGGAGCAACTGCGCAAGGCCCGCAACAATGACAAAGTGAAGGCTATTGTCTTCCGCATCAATTCTCCTGGGGGTGTTTTTCAAGCAGGAGACATGATGTGGAGAGAGACCATTTTGGCGGCCAAGCAAAAGCCGGTGATTGCCTCCATGTCAGATTACGCGGCATCGGGTGGATACTATCTCGCCATGGCGTGTGATACTATTGTGGCCCGGCCTACAACTATCACGGGCTCTATCGGTGTGTTTGCCGTGCTCTTTGATCTGAGTAAATTCATGGACAATAAACTGGGTATCACCGCAGAAGAAGTGAAGACCGGCGAGATCGGTGAACTGTTCACCGTTACGCGCTCGTTGACTGATGCGGAAAAGAACATCATGCAGAAGCAGATCGATGAAGTCTATGAGACCTTCACGAGCAAGGCAGCTGAAGGCCGCCGGATGAGCCAGCAGGACTTGAAAAAAATCGCCTCCGGACGTGTTTGGACTGGGGCGCAGGCCAAAGACAATGGTCTGGCCGATGTGCTGGGCGGCTTTGATGATGCCGTAAAGATCGCTGCTGACAAGGCGGGAATTGGCACAGACTACAAACTCCGCTACTATCCTCGTCCTCGTCCTTTGCTGGACAGGCTGATGAATGATTGGGAAGAAAATACGAAAATGAAGACCCTGCAAAAGGAGTTAGGTGAATACTATCCCTGGTACACGCAGTGGGAAAAAGTGAAGAGCTTTCAGGGGGCGCAGGCGAGGATGGGAGTGGAGTTCAGGGTGAGATAAGGAAAGAGGAATATTGAATATCGAATAATAAATAACGGACCCGGATGGACTGTACGCCGAAGTAAGCAACAACAAGGGACTAATCGTTTTGCTGCTTGAATTTGAGAAAACGCCACTCACCGTGGCAAACTTTGTGGGGCTGGCGGAAGGTACCATCGACAATACAGCATTTACGAAGTATACTCCCTATTTCAACGGCTCCAAATTCCACCGGGTGGTCGCAGGACGCCCTACTCCTCATATCCATCTGTAGATCAATTGCTATGCAAAGATTGCGCGATGAAGCCTTGGAAGATGCAGACGGCAGTAG
>JAYWDR010000203.1:0-2117 GCA_043779735.1 Cyclobacteriaceae bacterium
GGTCTTCTATCTTAAGACTTTTTCTTCCACGTGTTAATAATTGAAAATCAGATTTGATTTGTAAGGCGTTGTGTTGAAAAATTTTCCAGACCTGGTCAATCAGTGTAATCATACCCTGAAATTGAACTTGTTTCAACTTTAGATGATGCAGTGACGGGATTTCGGGTGTACGAGCTGCAATCATGGTGTTGCCACTTACCAATGACTCACCTGTATCCAGTCCCTGGATAGCTTTCATAAGAATTTCATCAGGACAAACGGCCCCGTTGATGGCTACGTTATCCTTGCCGGTAATCAATGGAAACTTTACCTGTAAATAGTCTTGTGTGAAATGGGAGATGGGCTGACCAAAGAATTTTTCCCATTTCTCCCGGATAGTAAGAATGCCTAGACGCACCTCCGCCACAGGCCTAGTGAGGGTGAAGGGCATTAAATCCAAACGAATGACGGGGTCGTCAAACAACACAATATTCATGATGCTAAAATAGGTCTTTGATCAGGAAAAACGTATGCCTAAAATAGAAAAGGTCTCTGTCAGAGACCTTTTCACAATAGTGGGTAAGAAAAATCTAATCTCTGCGAATCAGGGTTTCTTGTATTTCTTTTGAAACTTCTCCACGCGGCCGGCAGCATCCAAAAACATCTTCTTGCCGGTGAAAAACGGATGAGAAGCTGAGCTAACCTCCACTTTGATGACCGGGTATTCCTTCCCGTCGGTCCACGTGGTAGTTTCCTTAGTTTTAAGTGTGGAACGGGACAAAAACTTAAAATCGCTGGAGGTGTCCCAAAAAACTACGTCTTTATACTCGGGATGAAGGTTCTTTTTCATGGATCAGGCCTTTTTCGTTAAGGGATGCAAAGATAAATAGGCTGCAGGGATTTGCAAGGAGGGCCTGCAGATTGTTAAAAAGACTGTTTTGGTTGTATTTTTGACGCAAAATGAAAACCAGGATGGCAAAAGGTGCCAATAAAGCCTCCCAAACCCGTTCGAATTGCTCTTCTTGTCCAGCAATCCAACCATCCGGTGCCTGAATAGCTAAATTGCCGGATTGATTACAGAAATATCGTGAGCCGCAACCTAGTACATAGTGCCCCCATGGCAGCAAAGCGCCTTTTCATGTATGTTTTCTTGCTCGGAGGTCAGGTGGTGTATTCGCAGGGAACAAATGCTCCTCTAAACGAAGACTACTACCACCGGATCGACCGCTATGAAGTAAAGTCAGGTAGCATTGTGAATGAACTGTTTACTTCCGTAAAACCGTATAAACGTTCTGCCATCGTCGCCATGATGGATTCACTTCAGAGCAAAGGCTCGATCTTCCAATCTTCTTCCGACAAATTTAATCTTGAGTACCTACGAAACGACAGCTGGGAATTTTCAGGCTCCGAAACGAATGAAAGCCGGAAGCCTGTCTGGAAAGAACTGTATAAGAAGAGGTCCGACCTGTTTTATGTTGACAAACCGGAGTTTGACCTGCACGTCAATCCTGTCTTGTATTTGGGAGCTGGCAAAGATTCCCGATTGGGTAACCCGGTATTTATCAATACGCGCGGTGTTGAAATCCGCGGCATGATAGACCGCAAGATTGGCTTTTATACCTACTTCGCCGAAAATCAGGCTCGCCTCCCGGCGTATGGGTCAGACTTCTCAAACCTTTACGGGTACTACATTGTGCCACACCAGGGCTTCTGGAAAAACTTCAAGAATGATGCGGTTGATTATTTTGAAGCACGCGGTTACATCGACTTTAATCTTTCTAAAAGTATCTGGATGCAGTTCGGCTACGACCGCACCCATATTGGCAATGGGTTTCGTTCATTGATATTTTCAGATTTTGCAGTCCCCAATCAGTTCCTACGGGCCAATGTGAAAGTATGGAAATTGAATTATTTCTTTCAGATCAACCGCATGACGGCCAACGTTCCTTCATCAGCAGGTGGAACGAGCGGAGGCACACGGTACCCGGATAAATACATGGCCTTCCATCACCTAAGCATGAACATCGGTAAGAAGTTTAACCTGGGATTTTTCGAGTCTGTGGTATTCTCTCCACAGGATCCTATCAATGGGGGTGTTTTTGAATTGAACTACCTGAATCCTGTGATTTTCTACCGGG
>JAYWDR010000204.1:0-16561 GCA_043779735.1 Cyclobacteriaceae bacterium
GTGAGAAGGTTATCTTCAGCTTCATCCGCGAGATATACCATCGAGTTCGCATCAAAGCTGATGTACGGAGCGTAATTGTTGATGGCCGGATGATTAATATTGGGGGGCAATTTCCGAAGTCGTGCCTGCCCAAATACAGGAGTGTAGGCAAGGCCAATAAATGCGAATAGGAGGATTCTTGGATTCATCATTTAAAATTAATGAAAAGCCGTTCATGGAAGGCAAAAGTTCTGCCAATCCCGTAAGGTCTTCTGAAAATTTCTCAGAAACTTTAATGACTTGAAAATTTGAGGTAGTTTAGGACGATGATTCAAGTAATCCCTTCCATTGCGATACGAAGAGGCAAAGTTGTCAAAATGCGCAAAGGTGACCCTGCTAGCGAAAAGGCGTATGATGAGAATCCCCTGGATTTGGCCAAACGGTTTGAAGATCACGGTATTGATGTAGTTCACTTGGTTGACTTGGATGGAGCGGAAAAAGGCAGCCCCAGAAACTTTCACGTGCTAGAGGCAATGGCAAATCACACTGACCTCAAGATTGATTTTACGGGTGGTATTAGTACCGATGGTGACATCAGCAGCGCTTACGAATTTGGTGCTGACTATATCACGGCCTCCAGCATCGCCATCACAAATCCGGAGTTATTTGCCTCCTGGGTGGTCTCATTTGGCCGTGAGAAGATCACGTTGAGTGCAGATGTGACCGACGTTCAAACAAAGCAAGTGGCGTTTAGAGGATGGCTTAAGAAATCGGATTTGACCCTTTTCGATCACTTGCGTTTCTTTTATGACCGTGGACTGAAGTACGCCAAGTGTACTGACATTTCTCGCGATGGCGTCCTCGAGGGCCCGGATTTTACCTTCTACCAGGAGATTCTCCAAACTTTCCCTGACTTGAAAGTCCTGGCCAGCGGCGGCGTGCGAGGTGTAGATGACATCCAGCGCCTGAATGACATGGGCATTTTTGCGGTAATCTTTGGCAAGGCTTACTACGAAGGGATCCTGAAATTAAAGGATCTTGAACCATTTCTAACCAAAACCTGATCCCGTGCTCAGCAAATCACTTACGAACTAGTCAAAACATAAGCTTACTTCGCAGGGTTATTCGCTCGATCACTTTTTCATGTTGTCCTCATCAACCCCCAAAAAACATTCTGACCTTACCGGACATGAATTCATCGAGGTCATAGGTGCGCGTGAGCATAATCTAAAAAACATCAGTGTCGCGTTTCCGCGAAATAAACTTGTGGTGATCACAGGCATCAGCGGAAGCGGAAAATCGTCGCTGGCCTTTGACACGATTTACGCAGAGGGACAGCGTAGATATATGGAGAGTTTCTCGGCCTACGCGAGGAGCTTTATCGGCAACCTTGAACGACCTGACGTAGACAAAATCAACGGTCTTAGTCCGGTTATTTCCATTGAGCAGAAGACCACATCACGTAATCCACGATCTACAGTGGGTACGGTCACAGAAATCTATGACTTCATGCGTTTGCTTTTTGCACGGACCGGTGAGGCGTATTCATATCTCTCGGGCGAAAAAATGATCAGGCAGTCAGAGGAGCAGATTGTAAATGGGATCTTTCAGCATTTCAATAAGAAGAAGCTGACGTTGCTGGCGCCTGTAGTGAAGGGGCGCAAAGGTCATTACCGGGAGTTGTTTGTTCAGATCAGAAAGAGCGGGTTTCCCAAAGTCCGTATCGATGGAGTCATGGTTGACATAACGTCCAAAATGCAGGTAGATCGCTATAAGATCCACGACATTGAAGTTGTCATTGACCGGATTGTAGCTGACGAAAAGGACCGCTACCGCATCGGCCAGTCGGTGTCAAGGTCGTTGAAAGAAGGCAAAGGGGTCATGATGCTGGTGGAGGAAAACAACAAGGCCCACCATTTCTCAAAGTATCTGATGGACCCCTTGACGGGCTTGTCATACGATGAGCCTGCTCCCAATCTTTTCTCTTTCAACTCACCCTATGGAGCGTGTCCGACTTGCCATGGTCTCGGCGTCGTAGAAGAAATCACGGAAGCCTCTGTTATTCCTGACGACAGGATCAGCATTGCACGCGGAGGCATTCTGCCACTGGGTGAGTACCGGGACATCTGGATATTCAAGAAAGTTGAAGCAATCCTGAAGAGATACAAGCTTTCGCTTACAACACCGATCAAGGGAATTCCTAAAGATGTCATTAAGACTTTGCTCTATGGCGATGAGGAACCTGTGGCCGTGGCTTCGGTGAAATATCCAGGCACGGAATGGAATACACGCTTTGAAGGCATTGTCAATTTTTTGGAAAAGCAGCGGGAGGACGGATCTGAGGCGCTGAAAAAGTGGGCAGAAAATTTTACAGTTACCAAGACCTGCCCCGATTGCCTTGGTGCCAGGTTAAAAAAGGAATCACTCCACTTCAAAATTGACCATCACAATATAGCAGAGCTTTCCCAACTTGATATTCAATCGCTTAAAAAATGGTTTGATCATCTCGAAGATCGACTCAATGAAAAGCAGCGTGTTATTGCTACCGAGATCCTGAAGGAGATACGCAAACGCATCGGCTTCTTGCTGGATGTAGGGTTGGAATACCTCAATCTTGACCGGCCCTTGAAAACACTTAGCGGTGGAGAAGCGCAACGTATACGATTGGCGACGCAAATAGGGACCCAACTGGTGGGCGTCCTGTATATCCTCGATGAGCCGAGTATTGGCCTTCACGCCCGTGACAATATGAAGTTGATCAAAGCACTCAAAGACCTGCGTGATCTTGGCAACTCGGTAGTGGTAGTGGAACACGATAAAGAAATGATGATGGAGTCAGATTATATCATTGATATCGGCCCGGGAGCAGGAAGACATGGTGGACAAGTGGTGGCAGCAGGTGCGCCAGGTGATTTCATAAAGAACAAGAGTATTACCTCTATGTACCTGGGCCGTAAACTTTCGATAGCCTATTCAATGCTAAAAAGAACGGGAAGCGGTGAAAAACTGTCCCTGGTCGGTGCCACCGGCAACAACCTCAAGAATGTAGACCTTTCAATCCAACTGGGAACCTTTACTTGTATCACGGGGGTATCCGGTAGCGGCAAGTCGACTCTTATTCACGACACTTTGTTTCCGATTCTAAACAAGTATTTTTTTAATTCCCACGGTGAGCCACTGCCCTACAAGAAAATCGATGGACTCAAGCAAATTGATAAGGTCATCGAAGTGGACCAATCCCCTATCGGACGAACACCTCGGTCCAATCCCGCAACCTATACGGGCGTATTCTCTGATATTCGCGATCTTTTTACCCAATTACCGGAAGCAAAAATTCGGGGATATAAGCCAGGCCGGTTTTCATTTAATGTAAAAGGGGGCAGGTGTGAGACCTGTGAAGGTGCAGGTCTGCGATTGATTGAAATGGAATTCCTGCCAGACGTCTATGTGAATTGTGAAACATGCAAGGCCAAACGCTACAATCGCGAGACACTGGAGGTTCGCTTCAAGGGAAAATCCATTTCAGATACCTTGGATATGACCGTTGAAGAAGCTGTAACATTTTTTGAAAATCAACCGAAAATTCTTCGGAAAATTGAAACACTCAATAATGTAGGCCTGGGGTACATTTCATTAGGCCAACATGCGACAACCTTGTCGGGAGGTGAAGCACAGCGCGTGAAATTGGCAACGGAACTCTCTAAGCGTGACACCGGTAAAACTCTATACATTCTCGATGAGCCCACAACGGGTTTGCACTTCCAGGATATTGCCCACCTGCTGGACGTGCTTCAGAAGTTGGTAAACAAGGGCAACACAGTGCTGGTAATTGAACATAACATGGACATTATCAAATCAGCGGACCAAATCGTCGACCTGGGACCTGAAGGAGGTGAAAAGGGCGGACGAATTGTGGCCGTAGGAACCCCTGAGGAAGTGTCAAAAAACCCAGCCAGCTATACTGGTAGATTCCTAAAACAAGAATTGCTGGAAACGAGGCAGCAGTAGCAATTCCGGTCCTCATAGCACGGGTATCTGTATTGTAGCGGAAGTGCGTGACCCTGTGCCTGCCTTTAGTCACAGAGAATTCCATTCCCCTGTTGGAATCTATACCTTTGCCTGAAGAATGGTTAACAAGGTCAGACTATATTGGACGTTGCAGATAGGAGGGTGGGCGATGTATGCCATCATTCAGATAGTGGGCAGTGTCTTTGCGTCGGACTGGCAAGGGGTAAGCTTGCAGCGTATCGTGTTTCTAACCTATGAGGCTTTTTTTTGTCTCCTGTTGACACACATTTTCAGAAACGTTGTAAACCGCTGGCGCTGGCTGAAGGCAGGCATGCCGGTACTGATCCCCCGTGTTATTGTCAGTGTCTTTTTGCTGGGTCTTATCATGTATTTTTTACGATTGCCTATTTCTATTCCTTTGGGGTTGTTTAGCAATAAGATAGCGTTTGATATCAGCAACATCTTCGGGTTGACCGTTATCTATGCCTTGATTTTCTTCTTATGGTGCGTTCTGTATTTTATCTATAACTATTTTGAACGATACAACACTTCCCTAAAGTTGGAAGCTTCTATCAAGGAAATTGAACTTAATAATCTAAAGTCTCAACTCAACCCTCATTTTATTTTCAATGCGCTGAACAGCATACGCGCCTTAGTAGACGAAAATCCAATGAAGTCCAAGCTGGCCATCAACCAACTTTCGAACATTCTGAGAAACTCCCTTGCTTCAGACACACGTAGACTCAGTAAGTTTGAAGATGAACTGAAAATTGTCAAGGACTATTTAGGCCTTGAAAGCATTAGGTTTGAGGAAAGGCTAAAGACAGAATTTAACATCGATACGGATTCACGGGATTTTCTCGTGCCGCCGCTGATGATTCAAACCTTAGTGGAGAATGGCATTAAACATGGCATTTCCAAGCTGGCAGCAGGCGGAATCATACAGATGAAGACTGTTGTTCACAATGATCGGCTTCGTATCCAGATTCGCAATAGTGGACATTATCGCAATGGCGCACAGCAAGAGGGCGCAGGACTGGGCCTTGAGAATACCCGACAGCGATTAAGGTTAATCTACGGGGAAAAAGCTTCGTTTAGAATTTTGACCGAAAGCGATACTTTTGTTTTGACAGAAATTGAAATACCACACTTGAGATAAGAGAATACACAACACAGGGGCACGTATTTAGCCCCGCAACTAAATGAACCAATGAAAGCACTGATTGTTGATGATGAGCGCCTGGCACGAAAGGAGTTGATGAAACTTCTCGAAGAGCATCCCTCTATTGAAATTGCCGGTGAAGCACAAAATGCTGATGAGGCTGAACAAATGATAACCGACCTTAATCCTGATTTATTATTCCTTGACATTCAGATGCCCGGCCGAACAGGTTTTCAATTGCTTGAATCACTTGACACGGTCCCGTTGGTTGTTTTCACCACGGCGTATGATGAGTTTGCCCTAAAGGCATTTGAGGTGAATGCACTGGATTATTTGTTGAAACCTATTACAGCGGAGCGTTTAGCGGAAGCTGTTCATAAGATTCAGGAGAAGGATCGGATTCGTTCCGGTCGAGGCCGCGACCAAAAACTGGGACTCGAAGATCAGGTGTTTGTGAAGGATGGTGAACGTTGCTGGTTTGTGAGTTTGGCAAACATCCGGTTGTTTGAGTCAGACGGTAATTATATTAAAGTCTATTTTGACACGAACCGCCCCATGATTCATAAGTCGTTGAATGCGCTCGATGAAAAACTGGATGAACGTTCATTCTTTCGTGCTAGTCGAAAACACATTGTGAACCTTAGCTGGGTAGAAGGAATTGAGACATGGTTCAATGGAGGCCTGATGGTAAAACTTCGTGGTGGTGACAAGGTGGAGGTAAGCCGTCGTCAAGCTTCAAAGTTTAAGGACATGATGAGCCTGTAAAAAGTGGTACCGTTTGTACCTGTTACTTTTTGAAATTATTTTGAAGGAATGTGCAATTTAGGTACACATTCATGAAATCTTATTCCTATTTTAATACGAGCGTGACCAACTCAGGCTCTACTTTCCAATCGCGGGCTAGTTTGACCATGGCAGTAACCTCCATCTCGGTTACATAACCTTTAATGTTGTTTGATTCCCAGACCATAGTGATGAGTTCGACGCGCCTTTCTTTTGGATAGTCGCCAACAATGTCATTAAGAAAAGCCCGGGCCCGGTCGAAGGAATTTAGATGATCTTTTTCAATAAAATCTGTGGCCCACTTGAGTTCTTCTGGGGCCTCCAGTTTTTTGGCCGCCTCGTCTAAGTCCAGTTTTTCCGCATAGTCGAGGCCGTGAAAATGGAAGATTGCTGCTTTCAGCAATAGGTATACCCTTTTTTCTTCTGAGGTCATAATGCAATATGATTGAAAATTATATAACCTGGGGAACAACTCCCAAAGGTTTAGGCCGATATCATCAAATCCTCTGAGATTGTATCGGCCAAAAGTTTCCCCTTTCGAGTCAACCTGAGCGTATTTTCGACCAGTGTCACCAATCCTCCCTGTTCCAATTGAGCGATATAATCCCCTGACCTATGCAGGAGGTCATCATTCAATTGATTTCTTAAGATGTTCAGGTTGCATCCCCACTTTGTGCGCAAGCTGGTAATGATGTACTCGTTGATCTTATTCTGCGGTGATAATATTTCGCTCTGAAATGGAATGATACCCTGCTGGATTGAACGAACGTATAGAGCATTGTTGCGGACGTTAAATTGCCGTGTGTCACCGTTGTATGAATGCGCGCTGGGACCAATGCCAAGATAATGAGATTGATTCCAATAGTTACTGTTGTGCTTTGAGCAGAAGCCGGGCTTGGAAAAATTTGATATTTCATACTGCTCATATCCTGCTTCCCCCAGTGTATCCATTAAGATTTCAAACTGTCTTGCGGCCCCTTCTTCATCCATACTTCGGAGTTTTCCTCGCTTTTTCCAGTTGCCAAAAACGGTTCTCTCTTCGATGGTCAATGCGTAGGCTGATATGTGCTCAGGGGAGAACCTGATAACCTCGCGAAGGGTTTGAGCCCAAAGATTTTCGCTTAGGCCTGGAATGCTATAAATCAAATCAATACTAACATTGTCAAAGCCCGCCGTACGCACATCTTCCAGGCATTGGTACGAAGCCTCTGATGTATGGGCCCGGTTAAGGAACCGGAGCACTGTATTGTCAAAGGATTGGATTCCAATACTAAGCCTGTTAACACCGGCAGCCAACAGATCTCTTGATTTCGCTTCTGTTAAGTCGTCCGGATTGGCCTCCAATGTAATCTCTCCTGGATTCAGGATTAGATCCTTTTGTGTGGCGGTAAGCAGCAGATCGACTTCTTCAGAAGTCAACAGAGAGGGTGTACCGCCCCCCAGGTAGATCGTGGTAAAGGGTTCGCTCACATACCCTTTCTGGAGGATCAACTCATGGGCCATCGCTTGACAAAGCTCCTGCCTGCCATGCCTGTCGGTGGAAAAATGAAAATCACAGTAGTAACATGCCTGTTTGCAGAAAGGAATATGAAGATAAAGTCCTGCCATAGTATATAGAAAGGCGAAATTGCGAATTGTTTTTTCGGTATTGGTGAATGTTTAGAATATTTTTGAATGATGATTAGGCTGCTACTGGTTTTACTTTGTCAAGTGGGGTGGGCCTCCATTCCGACGGTGGTGAAAGAGTTGCGCCCTGACTGGCTTCAATACACCAACGGCCTTTATCAACCGGCTGTGCCTTTGCCAGCTGACCTTCATACTATTTATTTTCCGGTAAAGGCTTTTGAATTCAAGGGTCAATATCTATCAATTTCAAGTAATGAAATTTCCAGCCTGTTTGTCAATGGTAAACTTGTTTCATATGGCCGGGATCATATCCTTAGCATCGACAGTTTATCATCGTTGTATTCTAATGATTTGTTTATAGCATTGCATACAGTAGGAAGCATGGAGGACCTTACAACCAGGATTGTATCGCGCTATTCTTTCATGTCAGCAGATTCCATTAGCATCATTTCCCGGCCACCAACTTTCTTTCGCGACTATTCCATTATTACGGTGGCCACTTTACTCCTTTTCTTTCTTATTCTTTTCAGAACAAATCCTCAACTTACGTATGAATATTTTTCTTTCGTCAAAATTTTTTCGGTATTGGAGCGCAATGAAAACTTGTTGGCTTCACGCATTACATCCAGTGTAAATTTGCTGTTCTATTTATTCTGTGCTCTACTCACCGGATTTTTACTTTCGACCATACTTTACTTTGCCGGCTACTATTTTCATGTTTCAGAATTTTATGGTATTACATCATTGGGAGGCGCCTTCATGGCATGGCTGAAGCTTTCATTATTTGTTTTGGCCCTATTAGCTTCAAAATTGATGATTGTTCTGATTTTTTCTTCCCTTTTTAATTTCAAGGAAACGGTTAGTTTCCAATTTTTCAACTTCTTACGATTTGTCTTGTTCACGGCTGTAATGATGGCCGTGCTTAGTTTAGTCTATTTTGTTTTCAAAGGAGGGCAGGCTGTATTTTATGAACGATTGATCATATTGGCCTTGGTGCTGCTCAGCATAGGCTCGGTGATGGTGCTGATAAAATTATTGGCCAGGGCCTCCTTCTCCTTTTTTCATTTATTTTCCTACCTTTGTGCTTCGGAAATTATTCCTTTGGTGATCATAATCAAGATATTCTTTTGACTCGCGAACCTGACTTGTGCCGATATGACAGAAACGGTTGTTATTGACAGGATGAGGAAAGTAAAAAACATTCTCGTCACCCAAGAGGCCCCCACTGATCCAGCGTCGCCTTACTTCAAGATCGCAGAAAAATATTCAGTAAAGATTGATTTTAGACCCTTCATTCAGGTCGAGGCGGTACCTGTCAAAGAGTTCCGGAAACAGAAAATTGAAATTCTGAATTATACAGCTGTAATTTTCACCAGCCGCAATGCAGTGGATCATTTCTTTACACTGTGTCGTGAACTTAAGATTGAGATGCCACCCGATATGAAATACTTCTGCATCTCAGAACAAACCTCCAACTATCTCCAGAAGTACATTGTAATCAGAAAACGAAAGATTTTTACAGGACTTAAAGACACACGTGACTTATTGGATATCATTAAGAAACAGGAAATCGCAAAAAAGCACAAAAACGAAAAATTCTTGTTCCCGTGTTCGGACATTCGAAAAAATGACATACCAGATTTTTTGCGTGAGAATGGCTATACTTTCAGTGAGGCGATTACTCACCATACGGTGGCAGCCGACCTTTCAGATTTAAAAGAAGTATTCTACGATGTCGTGGCTTTTTTCAGTCCTTCAGGAATTCATTCCCTGTTCACCAATTTTCCAGATTTCAAACAAAACAATACGCGTATTGCTGCATTCGGCCCCGCAACGGCAAAAGCTGTAAGAGATGCTGGCCTGGTTCTTGAGATCGAGGCACCTCTTCTAAATGCCCCCTCAATGACGGGAGCTTTGGAGCTCTACATTAAAAAGGCCAACTTTTCTAAATAAAACATTGCGTTTCTTTCGTTACTTCACAGGGGTTGCGAATCTTTACTATTTGTTGCTATCAACAACGTATGGTCCAGAAATATAGAAAACGAGTGAACTACCACGTGAAAAAGGGACTGCTCATCTGTATACTTTTTTTGCCTCTGAAGGGATTGACCCAGCAAGATCCTCAGTTTACTCAGTACATGTTTAATACCTTTTACTATAATCCCGCCTTTGCCGGAACAGAGGGAATCACTAAGATCACAGGCCTCCATAGGAGCCAATGGGTGGGATATTCACCAACATATGGCGATGGCGGGGCACCAAGCACCCAACTTCTAAGTGTAAATACAGTAATCCCCAAAGTAAGAGGTGGGGTCGGGGCTTATTTGGTGAACGATAATCTAGGGCCTCTCAATAATTTTGAGCTTCAGTTTTCCTATGCCTATCAGTTCAATATCAAGGATGCCAAACTCAGTCTTGGTGCGCGGGTTGGCATGTTTTCACAGAAGGTAGATTTTGATTTATACAGAGCCACTGATCAGAACGATCCGCTCTTGGCCAGTAAGTCCGGGAAAGAATCACAAACACGTCCTGATTTTGCACTGGGGGTTGTATACAAGAAGGAGAAATTCTACCTGGGAATAGCCGTTAATCACCTGACGGAGCCTGGGTTTGATTTTGGATTGTCGCAGAACAATAAGCTGCAGCGACACTTATATGTGACGGGAGGCTACTTTTATGATTTGAACTTTGACATTCGGTTGCAATTTGTAACCCTCATTAAGTCAGATTTTACAAAGACCTCCTTTGATCTTGGTGTCTTGGTGTACCTAAAAGATGCCATGTGGGGAGGACTTTCTTTCCGTCAGTCGGAAGCGGCGATTTTGATTTTGGGCTACAGCCTGTTGAAGGATAAATCTCTAAAGGTTGGTTATTCTCTAGATTACATCATAAAGGACCAACAGGCTAAACAGCCAACATCCCATGAATTAATGGTTTCGTACAGCCTACCGATCAATTTCAGCGGCAAAAAGGTCATTCGAACGCCTCGTTTTCGCTACTAAATCAAAACATTTTTGGGTTTTTTGTAGATTTTGATGAATTTGGGAACTCTATTTTTGGCAAGACAGAGTAATGAAATAAATTTATGGTCCCTTCGTTGGACAAAGACTGACTGGAAAATAGACTTAACAACATGATTATGAAAGTAAAGGTGACATCGAAAAGTCTTGGTTATATGGCGCTGGCAGCTATTTGTTTGTCAATCACAGGTTGCAAATTGCTGGGTATCGGTGGCAAAAAAGGGGGTGATCAGGGTGAATTGTTAGGTGTAGGCAATCGGGAAGGGTGGGTTATGACAATCCCTTATGGCATGGTGCCCATCCCGGCAGGCACCTTTCATATGGGGCAAGCAGATGAAGACCCAGCCTCAACCCAAATAAACTTTAATAAGCAAGTGACAATTGGTCCATTCTTTATGGATGATTCCGAGATATCCAATAATGAATACCGCCAGTTTACAAACTTTTTCTTGGTAGACAACGGTACAATTGAAGGCTTCCCAGCTGTTAGTGCGGAAGAATTCAGACAAAAGTATTATCCAGACACTACCTCCTGGGTTCGGGATTTTGCTCATCATATGGGCGATCCAATTCAGGATTACTATTACTGGCACCCAGGGTACGATCAGTATCCTGTTGTAGGTATCAATTGGGACGCTGCTGTATTCTTTGGAAAATGGAGGACAGCCTATTTGAATGATTTTAGAAAGACCGTGGGAGAGTTTCCAATGCCGGAGTTTCGATTGCCTTCAGAGGCGGAATGGGAGTACTCTGCGCGTGGTGGTAGGGATATGGCCAAGTATCCGTGGGGTAACCCATACATCCGCAACTCGAAAGGGTGCATGTTGGCAAACTTCAAACCGGGAAGAGGTAACTTCTATGATGACGGTTTTGCCTATACGTCTCCCATTTATTCCTATTTCCCGAATGACTATGGCCTGTTTGATACATCCGGCAATGTTTCAGAGTGGTGTTTAGATGACTTCAATCCGGCATCAGTTCCTACAGTGTGGGACTTAAACCCTCAGTATATTGACCCCCGGACCGATCCCGATAATAAGAAATTCAATGCGAAAGTTCCGCCCAAGAAAGTCGTAAGGGGTGGCTCTTGGAAGGACGTGGCTTACTACCTGGAAACAGGAACTAGGACCTACGAATTTAAGGACTCTTCCCGTGCGTATATTGGGTTCCGGTGTGCGATGACCCATTTGGGCCGCTCCTCGGGACGGGAATTTTAATAATTAAAAACTCGTGCTATCTTTAACTCGTGCTATTTAATACAGATCAAAAAGAACCTTAAACCTTAAACTCTAAATAACCATGTCAAAGAAAAAAGGCGGATTCATGGAACTGCTGTACAAGACAATAATGCCCAAAGTCTACGGTATTGGTGCAGCAGTCGTAATTATTGGTGCGTTGTTCAAAATCCTCCACTTAACAGGGGCAAATCAAATGTTGATGATTGGTCTTTCTGTGGAGGCCGTTATCTTCTTTCTGAGTGCCTTTGAGCCACCCCATGAAGAAGCCGATTGGTCAAAAGTATATCCGGAACTGTCAGAAGACTATGAAGGACCGGTTAACCCAACAGCAACCCGTATCAGCAATCGTCCGGGCGCTGGAGAATCACCACTTCTCAAAATTGATGATATGCTGAAGACAGCCAAAGTAGATCAAAATTTACTTGATAACCTCGGCAAAGGATTGACGAACCTGGCTACCTCTGCCACGCAGATGAACAATTTATCCAATGCGGCGGTTGCCACCAATGAATACGCAAAGAACGTGCAGGCTGCTTCTGCCTCACTTTCAGAAATGAATAAATCTTATGGCTCCGCCATGAAGGCAGTTTCTGCCATGGCTGATGCATCGAAAGACACTGGTGAGTATCATGCACAAGTGCAGAAGGTAACGAAGAATCTTTCAGCCCTCAACAGTATCTATGAAATGGAGCTGAAGGATGCGGATTCACATGTGAAGAACATGAATAAGTTCTATGAAAGCTTAACCGGTGCTATGCAAGGTCTATCCTCTGTGGGGGCCAACACCACTAAGTTTACAGCTGAACTTGGCAAGCTGACAGACAATCTTACTTCATTGAATACTGTTTACGGAAGCATGTTGACAGCAATGAAGGGATCTTCTGCAAAATAGTTATTGAAAGAGGTTTAAGGTTCAATCGGGATCAAACTCAAAAACAAATAAAACATGTCAGGCGGTAAAGAAACTCCGAGGCAAAAGATGATTGGTATGATGTACCTCGTCTTAACAGCCCTCTTGGCCCTAAATGTTAGTAATGCCGTATTGGAGAAGTTTGCTATCCTCAACACGACACTCCTTCAGCTGACAGAAGAAGGAGCTATCAGCAATGAGACCAAGCTGCAAGCTATTCTGCACTCTACCAGCGATAATCAAAAGGTGAAGGATGCAATGGCCAAGGCCAAGCAGGTGCGTGACCTCACAGAAAAAACCTTGAAGGCGTTGGATGCAGTGAAGGTGGAGATCACCAAAGACCATTCTGGAAAGCCAATGGAGGGCGATGAGTTGGTAACCAACACGAATATTTCGGAAGAGAAAATGCTGGATGCCCGTAAGCCGCAGTTAGGTCAGGGGTACCAGAAGACTCTTGAAGACTTTCATTCGGAACTAGAAAGTATTTCGAGCCTTAAGTTCGCCAAACTTGCCAAAAAAGCTGAAGATTATGAAGAATTCAAAGGTTCTGCCCATAAGGATAAGACCTTCTTAGAGTTCTCTTTTGAGAATACGCCCACCATGGCAGCTGTTGCCTCCATTACGCAGATGCAAACAGAAGTTCTTGAAAACGAAGCCGTTGCCCTTGATTCACTTAATGCGATTGCGGAAGGGGTAAATATTAAATTTGATAAAACCGTTCCAATGGTTTTGGGCCCTACTATTGTGGCAGCCGGTGCCAAATATCAGGGCGATATGTTTATTTCAGCAGCCTCTTCAGGAGTGAGCCCGGAAATGTTCCGCAATGGTGCTGCATTGGCAGTGACTACCAACGCAGATGGTATTAAAATGGGTAAGGTTGAATTTTTAGCCCAGGCTGGAAGTTATGATGCCAATGGGTTGTCTAAACAGTCGTTCAAAGCAGAAATCAGGATTGCTGGTAAGGATCCGCTTATAAAAGTGATTGAATACATGGTTGCTAAACCTGTCATCCGAGTAACAACAGGGAACGCTCCCACTTTGTACATGAATTGTGGTAACACTGTCAATATTGAAGTACCAGCCTTGGGCTCAACCTATAACCCCACCTTTTCAGCAAAAGGGGCTACGGTAGAGAAAGGTGACAAACCAGGTCGCGTGACCATTATCCCAAAAGAAAGAAAAGTAAGCGTTACCGTTTCCAATGGAGGCGCATTGATTGGGACTGAACCATTCGATGTAAAACCGATCCCGAAGCCACGCTATGTGTCAAGAGAAAATAGCGGTAAGGAAATCGATTTGAAAAATGGTCTTAAATCAACGGGCCTCACTGGGATGAGAGTTTCTGCCGATGCCGATGATAACTTTAAACAAGAAGTGCCAAAGGACGCCAACTATAGAATCAGGACCATGGAAGTCATATTGGCACGAGGCACAGCACGGGTAGATCAGTTTGTCGCTTCTTCTGAGATTCTGGATCTTAGCAAGTGGAGATCGCAATTCAGACCTGGTGACAGGATAATGATTGATATTAAAAAGGTAACGCGCAGGACATTTACAGGTGAGGAAGAAAATGTTGATGTGGTTGGAGGAATCCTAATCATCAACATTCAATAAAAAAAAGAATATGATGACAAAGAAAATCTTCGTTGGGTTGGCTTTAGTGATGAGTTGCGGCTTTTCTTTTGCTCAGGAGGAAGAGGGGCAGGTGAACCCCAATTCACTTCTCAATATTCCCCGGTACGAACAACTGTATAAGGTGAAAGTCTGGAGGACAATTTATCTTAATGAGAAGCAGAACAAGGGCTTTTTCGCGAAGGGAAATGAGCTTACGAAGTTAGTGATGAATGCAGTTGCTTCTGGTGAACTGGCAGATATCTATGAGCGCGACTCGTTAACAAGAAAAAGATCCAAGGAAGATTACAACAACGGGTTGATCTCAACACCTGGGGCGACCTTGGATCCTTGGGGACCTGCAATTGAGTGTTACCAGGGCGATACAAAATCTTACAATGGGAAGAACTATGAGGCAATTGTGGATAGCAAGGGCAAGAATCCGGAAACTTCGCCCAACGAATGGTCGGTGACGCAAGCCGGCAAGGCCATCACTTTTGACCCCTCCCAGGTGTACAGGCTCACATTGGTAGAAGACATGATTTTTGATAAGAGAAGATCCAGACTGTATTATGATATGCTGGCTGTGGAATTTTTGGCTTTCGATGACCCTACAAGCACGTTTAAATCCTTGGGATGGTTTAGGTATAAGGACCTCGAGAAATTGTTCAGAAATCATGTGAAGGATGCTATCTGGTTCAATCGCTATAATACTGCTGAGAACAGAAATTATGCTGACGCCTTCCTCTTAAGGCTTTTCCATGGGACGATTAACAAAGTTGAGAACCCTAATGATGATACCATATTTGACGTATACCGTGAGCGATACAAAGAAGGCGTTTGGGCTACCGAGTGGGAGGAAATGAAATTGATGGAGCGGGAACACAACCTTTGGGAATATTGACAGCATCTTACTTTTGAACGGAAAGGAGAGTTATCTAACTCTCCTTTTTTTGTTGCCATGCTTTTACAATCCGGGCTTTTGATTTGCCAATGATGTTTTCAAGCTCCTCCCCGGGCGCCTCTCTGATTTTTTTGAATGACTTAAAGGAAGACAATAAGAGAGTAACTGTCTTTTCGCCAATACCCTGTATCGTTTCAAGCTCGCTGAAGAGATGGTTGCTTCTTTTTAGTCGATGAAAGTTGATAGCGAATCGGTGAGCCTCGTCTCGGATATGTTGAATTAAGAGCAGACTTTGAGATTTCTTGTGAATGTGTAGTGGCAATGGATCTTCTGGAAAGTATATTTCTTCCAACCTCTTTGCGATGCCAATAATAGGGACTAGACCGTAAATGTTCAATTCGTGCAGGGCCTCTACAGCACTGCTGAGCTGGCCCTTGCCGCCATCGACGATGATTAGATCAGGCAATTCACTCTTTTCAACTTGAATACGGTGATAACGCCTTCTCACAATTTCCTTCATGGAAGCAAAGTCATCTGGCCCGTCGACAGTTTTGATGTTGAAGTGCCGGTACCCTTTCTTGTCTGGTTTCCCGTCTACGAATCGGACCATGGAGGCGACTGAATCAGTGCCTTGCAAGTTGGAATTATCAAAACACTCAATAATACGTGGCAACTTTTTTAGTAGGAGGTCCTTGTGCAGCCTTTGCAAGACGTCAATGTTCTTTATCTTAACCTCTTCCTTGGCAATTTCCTTCTTTGCCTTGAGGTACAAAACATTTTTAAGGGACAGATCAATGAGTTTTTTCTTATCTCCAATTAGAGGTACGATGTTCTCAATAGATTCATCTTTTACGAGCAGCGGAATATTGCTAAAGATAATGGGATGGATACTGTTGGATTCCAGCCGAAGTTGCTGCGCAACTAGGGTAAGAATTTCTTCATCCGATTCTTCCAATTTCTTTTTGACCTCCACGTTCTTGGAAAAAATGATGGCTCCTTCCTTGATTTGTAGAAAGTTAACAAATGCTTCAGTGACTGTACTTGTGATCGTGATGACGTCTATGTCAGTGAGTTTTCTATTGACAACGGTGGACTTGGTCTGGAATTTTTCAAGAAGGTCCAGCTTGTGTTTAAACAGATCGGCCCGCTCATATTCCAGCGCGCGCGAAGCCATTTGCATATTTTCCCGAAAATAGTTTTCTACAATGCCCAGATTGCCTTTAAGAATGTTCCTTGCGGAGGCTATCTCCTCGAGATAGGAAGTATCATTTTGCAGCCCCTCGCACGGACCCTTGCAATTGCCAAGATGAAACTCCAGGC
>JAYWDR010000205.1:0-2116 GCA_043779735.1 Cyclobacteriaceae bacterium
CATGGATCTTCCCTTGAATATCGATGAACCAAAAGACGCAGGCTCCCGGCCATCTTCCGGAACTCGTTCCCAGGTGGTAGTCTTTTATCAGGTTGGTGACGGTGGCAGAATCGAACAGGGTCAGGAGGTGGGCTACAAAGGTGTTTCTTTCATATCCTGCCCGGCTTTGTTTCAGTATTTCCAGGGGAATGAAGACCTTTTGTGACGCTTGTGACGCAAATGATGGTTTGAAAACAACATTTTTAGACGCTCCACCGTCCTGGAAGTACTGGGCTGGCTTGTAGTGGTAGGCGCAGTTCACCTCACGGTCGCAGCGTCCTACCGTTTCATGGAGATATTCTCCGGCCTCTGTGTCGAAGTATTGCGTCATGGTTTTTTTGCCGCATTGTGGGCAAATGTGCTTTTTGGGGCCTTTCAGGGTATATCTATGGTGCATAAAAATGTTGTTTTGGGAGCATCATTTGCGTCATATCCGTCATGCTCTTGAGGTGAAGACTACAATTCCGAGTGAAACCTTCTCAGTCTCAAAGCCCAGGTTCCGCAACCGCTCCGACACCTTCCGCAGGGCTACGGGCCGATAGCCGCCTTCCATGCAGTATGTCCGGTACATAGGGTACAACTGCTTCAGCGGAGTGGGGTCAATCCCTTTGACATAGCCAGCATCTTCCAAGAACAGGGCCACCGTGTCAGATTCTTTGCGGAACAACTCAAGCCGATTATTGACAGCATCGCAATGGGTGAACTTCTTGTTCTCAAGTATGCGGTCAAGACCTGACAGCACCCAGTTGAAGACACCCGGTAATTCAGAATGAATGATTTTCTTGGCAAGTTCCACGTCCTGTTTTTCGGCTTTGATGGTCACGTTGAAGTCCAGGATGGTGAACCTCCGAAAGTAGGCGTGTGTATGCTCCACGTCATGCGGCAGGATGTTGGTGTTGAATATCAGTTTTGCATAGTCTGAGATGGTCATCGGTATTCCGTAAGGAAGACGAGCCTCGACAGGTTCACCGCTTACCAGTTGTTTGAAAAGACTTGCCTCCAGGTTGCCGTTGATCTCGCTGGCATAGTTCACGAGTTTGTTGGCGAGCATGGCACGGTAGTAGCCATTCCCATCAGTGAGGCTACTCAAAGAATAGTTGCATACGTTGCTCTCTCCGAGCAGTCGGCTTATCACCTCAAACATCACGCTCTTGCCGTTAGCACCGGGGCCGTAAAGGATCAAAGCCTTCTCAAGTTTTAGCCCTTTTGTGAACAGGTAGCCCAAATACTCAGCGAGAACTTTCTGGCTGTCCTCATCGGGGAGAGCCTCATTCAGATAATTCTCGAATATCGGAGCGGTGGCGGTAGGGTCGTAGTTGAAAGGCAACTGGTAGGTGAGGAAGTCCCTTTTATCAAAGCCTCTTAGAATTCGTTTGCCGCTGGAGACTTCAAAGGTTCCGTTCAAGAGTGGAATAAGAACGCCGTCAGTCTTGTCAGGCTTCGGGAAGTGGGCCGAATCAAGAAACTGCTCCAGCAACTGTTTTGTGAAAACATAGTCTTCAGCCTTCACCCAGGGAACGCCCATCTTCTTGGCAGCTTGTCCCAAAAATGCTCTCAGGTTGTCGCTCTCCAGCAGAGACCAGTAACAGCCATTGAAGGCGTAGACAAACGCCTGGTTGCGACATAGATCCCATTGATTCAGTTTAGCCGCTGAGAGGATTTCCCGAATGGTAATAATACGGTAATGGGCGTTCGTAATTTTTCCATCCTCGACTTCGGCCCTGTCAATGAAGTTGATTTCATCCAGGTGGGAGAGCAGGGTCTTGAAAATATCCTTTGGGTGGATCTGCTCGACTGCCGCCAGCCTTTCGGCGTGTTCGACAATTATTTCCGGAGTGAATATGCTGTCATCAAAATCAGGTAAAAGCGGTATCTTTGTTGGGACCATTTGATAGGTGGTTAAAAAGGTTAAAAAATCAGACAGCCCTCGCGCCTCAACTCGCGGGGGTTATCTATTTAATGGATTTTGGATGTTCAAAAACGCGCTCCTTGGACATGAGAGCCTCGACTTCCTCCGGCTTGATAAAGACATTCTTTCCGAAGTAGTAGAACTGAATCTTGCCGTTCTTTTGGAGGT
>JAYWDR010000206.1:0-16553 GCA_043779735.1 Cyclobacteriaceae bacterium
GGACTGCGTATATTTAGTCTTCCTTAAAGCTTCCCCCTATGAACGACCTGCTTTCCCAACAACAGGAACACCGCAGACTCTTGCTAAAATTCCTCCTCGCCAGTCCTCTCATGGGATTGACCGCCTGCTCGCCAGCGGAGACAAAAAAAGAGGCAGCGAACGCTGTGAAAACACTGGAAGACATAATCCTTCAGGCCTCGGATGCAATCAACGTTTTTGATTTTGAAAAGGCAGCCCGCAAGAAATTACCCGTTGCACACTTTGGCTATCTCTCCACCGGAGTGAGGGACGACTTGACACTCCAGGCCAACCGCGAGGCATTCTCTCATATCAAGTTGAAAATGAGAAGGCTGGTAGATACCCGCCAGGTGGATATGACCACAGAACTCTTCGGAAAGAAATGGCCGACCCCCATCTTCTTGTGTCCCCTGGGTAGCCAGCGTGCTTTTCACGAAGATGGCGAACTGGCCAGCGCGCGCGCTGCCAAAGCCAAGAACCACCTGCAGATTCTCTCCACCGTCTCAACCAGTTCCATTGAAGACGTTTCTCGCGAGCGTGGTGAACCCGTTTGGTTCCAGCTTTATGCATTAACAGATTGGAACGGCACCCTGCAAATGATCCGTAGGGCGGAAGATGCCGGCTCCGAAGTGCTGGTCTTCACCGTGGACCTTGTTGCCGGCACCGACAACCGTGAAACATTAGAGCGGATGATCCGGATTGATACCCGTCAATGCAGCAACTGCCACACAAAAAATCAATACGATCACAAGCCCATGATGTCGCCCATAAAAGACGTTGAGATGGACCGGATCGTGACATGGGAACTACTGGACAAGATCAGGAATTCCACGAAGATGAAATTGGTGGTAAAAGGAATTGAAACGGCTGCTGACGCAGGACTGTGCCTGCGCCACCAGGTAGATGGCATAATCGTTTCCAACCACGGCGGAAGAGCCAGTGAAACGGGCCGCGGCACTATTGAATGTCTGCCAGAAATCGTCAGTGTTGTCAAGAAGCGAATTCCGGTGATGATCGATGGTGGCTTTCGCAGAGGCACGGATATCTTCAAGGCCCTTGCCTTGGGTGCTGATGCCATTGGTATCGGTAGGCCGTACATCTGGGGACTGTCTGCGTTCGGGCAGGAAGGAGTGGAAGTGGTATTGACCATTCTCACGAACGAACTTGCCATGACCATGCAGCAAGCAGGAACGACATCCATCAAGGAGATCAATACAAACTATATTGTCTCCTAGCTAGCAAGGGACCCTGCATCTCCTAAGCAAGGAATGTATAGGCTGTTCCAGGGGAAATTGTTACATTATTAAAAGTTACACTTCTGTAACATGACAAAGATTCTCATGCCTCTTCCCTCCTATGGGTTCGATCCAAGCGAAGCCGCAATTCCCTGGAAATTGCTGTCACAACAAGGGATGCAGATTGTGATCGCCACTCCAGAGGGAAAGAAAGCGGTAGCTGATGCACGAATGCTGACAGGAAAAAATCTGGGGCTGTGGAAAAAAATGCTGAGGGCCCGCTATGATGCTGTTGCCGCCTACGCGGAATTGGAGATGGACACGGAATTTAATCATCCCCTGACCTATGCAGAAGCCAATGAACGAGAATTTGATGCCTTGCTGTTGCCCGGTGGCCATGACAAGGGTGTAAGAGAATACCTCGAATCGAAGCTCTTGCAGCAATTGGTTGCTGATTTCTTTGTAGCGCAAAAACCAATCGCTGCCATTTGTCATGGCGTAGTGCTGGCGGCACGCGCTAAACATCCTATGACGCAGAGATCAGTATTGTATGATTACAAAACTACCGCCTTGCACAAATCACAAGAGCTGGCGGCGTACAACCTTACTCGGCTCTGGCTGGGCGACTACTACCTCACCTATCCGGAAATCACCGTGGAAGACGAAGTGACATCAGCACTCTCCTCCAAAGAAAACTTTATAAAAGGCCCGACGTCATTTTTCCGCGATGACCTGCAACACTTATCACGAGGATTTGTCGTGCGGGACAGAAATTACCTCTCCGGTCGCTGGCCGGGGGATGCATATAATTTTTCCGTGGAGTTTAGCAAGATGTTAACCTAAGTATCGTCCCTACTTCAGAGTTTAGCTACTCCTCCTTCAGAACCTTCGAAGGATTCAATCCCGCCGCCCGAATGGATAAATAGCTCACACATAAAAAGGATAGAACTATTTCGATGCCACCGGACAACAAAAACACCATCGGGTTTATATCAATATGATACGCAAAGGAAGCAAGCCATTTCTGAAGTATCCACCATGCCAATGGCGTTGCCACCAGAATAGCTACCAGCATAAGCTTTATGTACTCCTTGTTCATCATCACAAAAATGCGTGTTATAGAGGCGCCAAACACTTTCCTGATGCCGATTTCTTTTTTGCGCTGGTCTGCAGAATAGGCCACCAGTCCGATGAGCCCGATAATACCCACACCGATCGAAAAGGCAGTAAAGATGAAGAAGAGGCCCGCCAGCCGTTTTTCATTTTGGTATTGCTTCTCCAGCTCCTCTTCATAAAAAGAAAAATCAAGGGGAGATGCCGGCACCAACTGACTCCAACGCTTTTCAATTTTTTCGCGCAGGTTAGCGGCATCATTGGTTTTGAATTTAACAGCTACCACCCTTGAGTCACCCCACATTGGTGAATTGATCGAAAAGAAAAGCAATGGACTGATATTCGAGTGCAACGAACGAAAATGAAAGTCTTTCACCACCCCCACAATTTCTAATTTTCCATTATCAACTCCAGGGGATACGATCTGTTTACCGACAGCTTCCTCTGGAGTCCACCCAAACAGTTTCGCACCATTCTCATTGATAATGACAGACACTTTATCGGCTGCCGTATTATATACAAACTCACGCCCGCTCGACAGCTTAAGGCCCAACGTTGAGAAATAATAGCGATCAATTTTTACAGTGTTTATTGGAAGCGAAATATCGGTTCCTTCAGCTCCAAAAATATCCTCAGATGATCCTCGTCCCGGCACTTCCCCGGATGCTGTTGCATGGAGCACGCCGTTGTAGGCAGCGATTTCATTGCGAAAGGATTCCAGCTGCATTCCCAGTTCTTCCGCGTGGTTGATCAATAAAATATGTTCTTTGTCAAGTCCCAGGTTCTTGTTTGACATATAGCGAATCTGCTGGTACACCACCAGGGTGACCGCCATCATGGCAATCGCAATCGAAAACTGGACCAGCACCAAAACGTTTCTCAGCCCACCGGACTTCATACTACCTCCAAGTCTACCCTTGAGCACCTGGACAGGCTGAAACGCTGTCAAATAAAAGGAAGGATAAATCCCAGCCAGGAAACCCAGAGCCAGAGGAAGAAGGGCTACCCACCATAATACTTCGCTGTCGCTCCAAATTGAATAAGGTAAACGAAAGCCAGTAACCTCAAATATCACAGGCTTCAGCAAGGCCATCAGAAGGACTGCCAGCAAGGTAGATATCACACAGATCATGATGGACTCAAACTGGAACTGAAATATCAAATTCCATTTGAATGCACCCAAACTCTTCTTGACGCCCACTTCCTTGGCCCTCATCGAAGCGCGTGCTGTCGACAAGTTTATGAAATTGATGGAGGCGATAATCAGAATAAACAGGCAAATACCCCCAAAGATGTATAGGTAGGCGATATCACCGACTTCTTCAAAGCGGTTCCAGATATTGGCGGAGTGAAGTCGGATATCCTTTACCGGCTGAAGATAAAACGACCACCCGCCTTTGTCTTTAAGAAAATCATTGTAGTCCATTCCCATACGGACAAAGGTGGGCTGTACCCGGCGAGGAGCAATGGATTGAATCTTATTTTCAAGGCCAGCCACATCGGCATTCGGTCTGAGCTTCACATAGGTCACCACTTGCGTCCATGTAAAACTCCACTCAAACCGCTTGACGCCTGGGTTGGTATAAATGGAAAGCAGGTAGTCAAAATGAAAGTGAATGTTGTCCGGTTGGGATTCAGTTACACCGGTTATCTCCACGGCCATCTTATTTTCACCGAACTGCAGGATTTTCCCCAGGGCATGCTGATCACCAAAGAATTTTTTCGCTACCTCATCGGAGATTACCACTTTGTTGACTCCCTGAAGGGCCGTCCTTGGATTACCTTCTTTCAGCTTGAAATCAAAAAAGGAAAAGAAATTGGAGTCGGCGGCCAGGACGTTATTCTCACGGAATGAATTTACGCTGCCTGGCCCATTGGAGTTGTGTACCACATAGCTACCGGGTGTATTGATTCGCATGACTTGTTCCACTTCTGGGTAATCTTCCTTAAGCGCAAAAGCAAGTTGCGGCCCCGACGAACTGAATACGCCACCACCTGGAGTCCAGATCGCCGTCTGGTTGACACGAAACAACCGGTCTACATCGGGGTGGGTCTTGTCAAAACTGAGCTCAAAACGGATATAGTTTAGGATCAACAAACAGCTTGCAATGCCAATAGCAAGTCCAAAAATGTTGATAAAAGAATATCCCTTGCTTTTAAGCAGGCTGCGGACAGAAATCTTGAAATAACTTTTCCACATAATGGTGCCGACAAAATTAAGTGCAAACCGGTTTCTTAAAATAATTCCAGGTCTGAAAAACCTGACTACATTGAAGGCAAGTCTTCTTTTGGCCTTCTTCTCTCCAACTATTTTCACATCGTTCTCAAACTTCTCCAACAAGTCACCTTCAATGCCTTCGTACAAGCCTGGCGGGCAGAACCAGGAAAGAAATCGAAGTGCAGGCGGGTCTTTGTGGCTCACGAAGGTTCAATGCTAATCTCTATCCTACAATCATTTTCAACTGGGGAACCAATTTCCACAGGTCCAACCGTGCTTCCTTCATGGCACGAAGCATAGCAAGGCCAGCATTGGTTACAGTAAATATCCTCTTTCTCCGACCGCCTCTTGATGTTGTTGCGCCGCCCATTTGTGACTTAAGGAGCCCTTTGTCTTCTAGGCGGTACAAAGTCACGTGTACGGCACTCAGGTTAGAATCCCTACCCAACCGGGACTTGATCTCATTAACAATGGCGTTCCCATAGGCCTCTTCCTGCAGGATGCCCACCATCGTGAGCACGAGCTCTTCAAATTCACCAAGGTATTCCTTACCCATTTGTATATGATTTGTATAACTAATATACGGATCGGGCAGATATTTGTTACTATTTTGTAAAAGGCAGTCAAAAAAAACTCATCAGGTCATTTGGAATGGCGTTCTTGAGGCTTAGACATGCCTTTGAAATGGGCCATCCTGGTATTCACCAACAGGAAGCACGAGCGCGTTGGTCAAGAACAAGGGTGGGGATAGCAATGCTCAATCCTCTAAGTCTGCTTTGAAAAATCATAATACAGAATGTATACTCTGTGGGCAATGGAGACAATGTCTTTCATCTCCAGGAACAGACGAGTTTGGAGTAGTCCCAGCCTGTTACCAACATCCCCTTTCTGAATATCTTTGATCAGCTCATCGATTGATTTATTGACAAATGCAATAATCTTTGCTTGCCTTTCCTCCATTTGAGGGGCATTCTGAAATGACAACTGGCTTACCGATTCAGCAATTTTATCCAGGTAATCACCTAATTCTTTTTCAATTTCAGAGAACATTTCAGCGTACTTCTTTTTCGGTGGTGAGAGGTGGTTGCTGACATGATCAAAACTGACTTCCCCAACCAGCTGAATACTTTGATATAAATCCTGCATAAGGTCAAAGACCATAATGTACAGCCTTCCCGCTGCCAGGTTGCCCTTATTCATCTTGCGCACATACTTGATCAGCTTCCCGTGAAGTTTCTCGTTTTGTATCTTCAGTTTCTCAATTTCCTTCTTGGATTTATCCAGGTTATCACGGTTTTCTGACAACAGCGACTTGATACTGTTAAGAACTGCCTTCTTCACTACCTTCAGATTCTTTGCTGTATTGTTCTTACTTTCTTCAATGACTTGTTGAATAGTGGCCGTAGAGGTTTCCAGCAATTGGTTGTTGGCTTTCTCTTCCGCCACTTCCCTGTTGAAGACAAGGTGGCTGCGAATCAGCTGAAAGCCAGCAACCACCGTAAGTGCTATGATGCCTGGAAAGCCTGTTTGATACATGATAAAAGCAAACAGCCCGCTTGCTAACAATGCCACTACTGCAGTAATCAGCCAGCCAGCAATCACATTCATTACGCCCGCCACTCGATACACCGCACTTTCCCTTCCCCAGGCCTGGTCGGCAAAGCTGGTGCCCATGGCAACCATAAATGTTACAAACGTTGTAGACAACGGAAGTTTTTGAGAAGTTCCATAGGCTATCAATGCGCTGGATACGATCAAATTGATAGAAGCTCGTATCAGATCAAAGGATGGCTTATCAGGGTCATTGGTAATTTTTTCCTGATCCAGGCTTTCCTTCTCAAACCGGACGGAAAGCAATTTGGAAATGCGTTCCGGTACAATTTGTTGGATGCCCTTTCCAATTAACATGGCACCCCCCACCAAAGTTCTTGAAACAAAATTTGGTTTGAATTTTTCATCTCCTTCTTCTTGCCTACCCAACGAAACTTCTGTCTCCGTCACCTTACGACTTTTTGCATTGGTCCATAACGTAGCAACCATAACAAGTCCGGCGGTGAACAAAATCCAAGAGGGAGTAGCTATCTTTTCATTTAAAATCGACATCGTAAACTCACTGGCCGGCACGCCGCTAACGGACCAGGCCTCAAATGAAATTAGTCCGGCAACCGATACACCAATAAAATTCACTAAATCATTTCCAGCAAAAGCCATCGCTAAGGAAAACGTACCCAACAACACAATGGCTTTCAGCGGATTTACATTTTTCCACCACATCATGATCTGGATAAACATTGAAAAGAAGATCATGCTCCCCACAACAATTATCCACGTATTTTGCATGATCCATTTTACCTGATCATCCGAAATGAAGGAACTTCCTTTCGCTCCTTTAATCAGCAAAAAATAGACGATGGTTGTTATTGAAATGCCACTAAAAAGGGCTCCATATTTTTTAAGATTCTCCTTAAAATTAAATGTGAAAACCAACCTTGAAACATGCTGAACAATGGAACCTACAATAAAGGAAAGAAAAACAGATAGAAAAATACCGAAGATGATGGTAATAGCACTTGAGTAGTTGATAATGTCTTTCCATTTTTCGAATCCCATTCCCCTTTCGAAAGCAATGAGCAACCCCACAACAAGCGCCGCCCCCAACAATTCAAAAATCAGCGATACGGTGGTCGATGTCGGAAGCCCCAACGAATTATAAAAGTCCAGTAGAATAACATCCGTGATCATTACGGCCAGAAAGACGATGATCACCTTATCAAACGTAAAAAAATTGGGGTTAAAAATTCCATTGCGTGCAATCTCCATCATTCCGCTGGAAAACAAGGACCCCAGGAGTATTCCGATACTGGCAACGATGAGAATAGTCCGAAAGGAAGCAACCCGTGATCCAACAGCCGAATTAAGGAAGTTGACGGCATCATTGCTTACGCCAACCACCAAATCGATAACGGCCAGCACCATAAGTATTCCAACAATGATTAAATAACTATCCATAGTAACCGAACTTAATTAGTCGTTAAGACAACAACCGAACCTGCCATAAGCTTTCATGCGTATCTAATTGTAATGATGCTATTCTACCCTTTTCCAAGACCAAGATTATCAATTTTCCCCATTCAAGGTATCTCAGGGGTCATAGGGGTAATATGACAAAAATCATGTTATCGGATGAGTTTTGTGATCAAACCGGAGACCAGGAATATGTTTCTGGCGACTAATCCTCAGAAGAGAACGCTATTCGTACTTCAGCGTGTCTGCCGGATTAATAAGTGCGGCTTTAATTGAATGGAAACTGACCGTCAGTAAAGCGATGATAAAAGTAAGCAGAATAGCCACCAGGAAAATCCAAACTTCAAGCTCTGTCTTATAGGCGAATTCTTCAAGCCACTTTGTCATCACGTACAGTGCGATAGGTGTGGCAATAATTATTGAAATACAAACCAGGAAAGCAAATTTCCTATTGAGCATAGATAGAATATTTGATGTGCTGGCGCCTAATACTTTGCGGATACCAATTTCTTTGGTTCGTTCCTGCGCAGTATAGGCGGACAGTCCGTACAGTCCAAGGCAGGATATGAAGATGGCAAGTGCCGTAAAAAATTCAATGGCCTTTTCGAATACACTTTCTTTCTTCAACATTTCACCGAAATTATCATCAAGAAAATGATATTGAATCGGCTCGTCAGAAACAAATTGCTTCCACTTGGCTTGCGCTGCTTCTAGAAATACCTTCGGCTGATCTGTATTCAGCCTAAATCCAAGTTGATAGTAGTTATTTCCCAGCATTATGGCTATCGGTCCAATAGAATTTCTCAAGGACTCCCAGTGAAAATTACTCACCACCCCAATAACCTTGTTCTTCTTATTTACGATGGCCCCGATGGGTTCCTCCAAACCCAATGCCTTCACAGCGGATTCATTCAGGATGATGCCGGCCGAATCAGACGCAAGCTCCTTGTTAAATCCACGACCCTTGATAAAATGAAATCCCATCAGGTCTACAAAATTATGATCCCCGAAATAAGTAAAGATGGTGATGGCTTCGGGTTGTTTGACAGTGGAGTAGGTCGAGAAGGTCATTACTGACTTGCTGCCCGGTTCGCCAGAATGCAAACTGGCGCGCTCCACGCCAGGCATCTGGGCCAATTCGCTACGAAATGATTCTGTCCTTTCCTTCAGCGACTCAATATTATCAATGGTCAGAACGTTGTGCTGATTGAATCCAAGGTCTTTTGTCTGCATGAAATCCATTTGCCGGATAATAATGGCTGAACAAATCATGAGGCATATTGAAATCGAAAACTGAAATACAACCAAAATATTTCTAAACCCTCCTCCCCCGCCGGTTGACAAGTTTCCTTTCAATACTTTCACAGGACTAAAGGACGTAAGATAGAGCGCAGGGTAGATTCCGGAGACCAAGCCAACGAAAATAGTTACAGCCAATAAGGCGACTATGCTCCAGCCATTACTCCAGAGGGTATTAATTAGTTGATCACCGGTAACCAGCCCGAATACATTTAAGAAAATCTCGGAGAGTACCAGTGAAAGCGCCATCGCAACCAGGCTGACCATGACAGATTCAAGTGTAAACTGCACCATGAGTTTGGTCCGTGATGAACCTATTGCTTTCCGTATGCCGACTTCCTTGGCCCTCCTGGCCGCGCGGGCGGTGGTAAGGTTGACAAAGTTGACCGAGGCCAGGAGCAGTATAAAAACAGAAATTGCCGCAAACGTATACATGTTTGATTCGTTGCCTCCCGCGGAAATCTCATAGTTGAGCTTCGACTTCAGGTGGACATCTTTCAAGGGGTGAACATAAAATTTCACTGAATTGTCGTTCTTCTTATAATCTTCAAAAGAAATATTTTGCGGAACACCCGAAGCATGAGGATAGACTTGCTTTTCAAGAATCCGATCCAGGGCAGCCTCCAGATCGCGCTGTCCAAGTTTCTCTTTTAGCAAAACATAATTGTAAGTCGCCGCCGAGGTCCAGGCCGGTTCGTGTGTAAGCTCACTTTCAATGGAAAGCCATAGGGATGCCTTCAATTGTGAACTCCTGTCATCGTCTTTTACAATGCCGGTCACCGTAAACGGCTTTTTCTCTTTCCCTATTTCAAGGATTTTACCCAGGGCCGGATCAATCTTAAAATACTTCCTTGCCATCCGCTCAGTCATGACGACACTATTGGCACCCTGCAATGCCGTTCGCGGATCGCCTTCTATGAATTGATAAGAGAAAATCTTGAAGAATGATGAATCAGTGTAGTAGGCCAGCTCTTTGAATGATTGTCCATCGATAAATATTGAAAGATCACGATCCCGCTTGACACGCGCAAAGGCTTCAACTCCCTCATATTCTTTCGGCAGATATTCACCCAATACTTCCGGACCTAATCCAAACTGTCCGATGTTGAAAAAAGAAATCCCGACTTTATATATACGATCCGAAGCCAGGTAGTGTCGATCATAGCTCCATTCTGCATACACAAATAGAAATATGACAAGACTGCAAGCAATACCAATTGCCAACCCTACGATGTTAATGAGGGAGTAGGAGAATTGGCGCGTCAAATTACGCAGGGCTATCAGGAGGTAATTTTTCAGCATTGTTCAGGTTACTACTTAAAGATAATAGACCATTCTATACTTACTTAACTTTCAATGACATTGTTCATACTTCAAAGTTTCAGCGGGCCTTGTCCAGGCAGTCTTCAATGCCTGATAGCTGATCGTGAGCAAGGCCACCAGCAATGATACGACTCGAGCCATCACAAACACGTCGACGCCTACGGTTACCCGGTACTCGAAGGGTTGCAGCCAATCAGTCATAAGGAACCAGGTAATGGGTACTGAAACCAGCAAGGCTATGCCGGTCAAATAAACATAGTCTTTTGAAAGTAACATCAGCAACGAGCGCTCCGTTGCCCCCATCACCTTACGAATACTGTGCCACACATTGCACCCTCATTCGGGTATGTTTTGAGGGTATTGGCGCTGGGTAGCTGCATCCAGGCGAACAAATATGCCCGCCTGCGGACACTTATTCCACAACGATACTTTGCATATCTTTGGCCCGGCAAATCGAGCACGACCAGCTCCTGCTGAACTCCCCCAGGATCGGAAGGTAGCAAGGGTAGGCAGTTGTAGCGGTGCGATGTTCGGTTTGCTATTTTTTTTCAGCTGGTTTGAATCTCTCATGCCCTGTACGTTGTTTCTAATGCCTTTTACTGTCCAAAAACTCCTTGTGCAGTCCGGCAATGAGTTCAAAAGTGTAGATTTACAAGCAAATCTCCCGATAGCTTTTGGGTGCCCACGAAATTAGTGACAAATGAAATTCTTTATTGATACAGCCAATCTCAATGAGATAAAAGAAGCGTATGACCTCGGTGTGTTGGACGGTGTGACCACCAACCCTTCATTGATGGCCAAGGAAGGCATCAAGGGTGTGGAAAACATCAAGGCACACTACAAGGCCATTTGCAATATCGTGGACAACAATGTGAGTGCCGAAGTGATTGCCACTGACCTGGAAGGCATCTTGAGGGAAGGGCGTGAACTCGCGAAAATTGATTCTAAGATCGTGGTGAAGGCCCCGATGATTAAGGACGGTGTAAAAGCGATTAAGAAATTCAGCAGCGAAGGTATTCGCACCAATTGCACGCTGGTGTTCTCTGCCGGCCAGGCAATTCTGGCAGCAAAAGCAGGTGCCTCCTTCGTCTCTCCCTTCATCGGGCGGCTCGATGATATATCGCAAGATGGTTTAGAGCTCATTTCTCAAATGAGGACCATCTATGACAATTATGGATTCAAGACAGAAATTTTGGCTGCCAGCATCCGCCACACAATTCACCTGATCAGGTGCGCAGAAATTGGTGCCGATGTTGCAACATGCCCTCTCAAGGTCATCCTCGATTTATTAAACCACCCACTCACCGATGCCGGGCTGGCCAAGTTCCTTTCAGACCATAAAAAAGTGAATGGATAAGCCGAGGCACAATTGTGCAACAAGCAACAAGACAATCATCTGATACATTATCTTTGATTATGTTCTCTTCAGATCCGGTCGTAAGAGTAAAAGATGTCACCATTTTTCAGGGAAGTCAGGCCGTGCTTCAAAATCTGAATTTTGAAATTGGGAAAGGTGACTTTGTGTTTTTAGTAGGCCGCACCGGCTCCGGCAAGTCATCACTACTGAAAACATTGTATGCTGATCTGCCACTACGCCTGGGCGACGTGAGTATTGTCGGATTTTCTATCCGGGGCATCAGGAGCAAACAGGTGCCCCTGCTGCGGAGAAAGATAGGCATCATCTTTCAAGACTTTCAACTCTTCCCCGACAGGTCAGTGGCTGATAATCTAATGTTTGTCATGCGGGCTACCGGCTGGCGCGACAGCATCAAGATGAAAAACAGGCTCGTAGATGTATTGATGCAGGTGGGACTTGGATCGGTAGAGAGGAAGATGCCTCATCAATTGTCCGGTGGAGAACAGCAGCGAGTGGTTATCGCCAGAGCGTTGCTAAATGAACCTCAGATTCTGATCGCAGACGAACCAACGGGAAATCTTGACCCCGAAGTTTCATCCGGCATCCTTCGCCTCTTCCAGCAAATTAACCGAAGCGGAACGGCCGTCCTTATGGCGACTCACAGTTACGGTCTGATCAGGAAGTTCCCCAACCGCGTCTTGAAATGCGAGGATGGAAAGATTTATGATTCCAATAAGGAACTGATCGAATTAAAAAGCGAAGAGGATTTCTAGAGTGGCGAGGGGTAATCAGTAGTCAGAAAACCACATCGTTTAAAGACCGAGCATCAGATAGAGGAAGGAGACCCCGGGCTTTTCTTTGATTCCTCCAATTTTTGAATTTGCTGGTTCAGCAAATCGATTCGCACGAGCATGGTAAGTACAAGTGCGTCTTTCACCGTTTCAGAAGGATGCCTCTTCATCTCCTCGGTCAGGACTGTGTACATGGCCTCAAGCTTTTGCAAGTCCTGGGTAAACGAATTATCAACAAAAAGGCCTTCGTTGGAAATTAAGGTCGCCTTTTCTGAGATCTGGGCAGCGTAGTAGGATTCAACATCTTCAAAGTCCTGTAGCGAAGTAAACTGCTTGCTGTGGACCACAGCGCGTTGATTAGTGAAGAAAAGGTATGTCGAAAGTGTCAGCAAGATGACAGCCGCGGCACGCCATATTGAAACTGAATTCCAAAGCGAGACGGTATCCCGGCCAAACAGCGTGTTGGATATCCTCTTCCATACCTTTTCCGATGGCGACCGATAGTCAAAGTGTTCGCGGTGTCTTCTGGTAAATTTTTCAAGTGAATTCTCTTTCATAAGGTACCTCCTTCCAGGATCTCCCGGAGTTTTTTCTTTGATCGGTTAAATTGGGACTTCGATGTCGATTCTGAAATACCGAGGATTCCGGCAATTTCGGTGTGGTCGTAGCCTTCAAGCAAATACAAGGAGAGCACTGAACGATAACCATCCGGCAGTCGCTCCATGGCCTTCCCTACCTGTTCAATTGAAAATGGAAATTCTGCTTCAGTCGCAACTTCCTCCTGAACGTCAAAATGCTCATCATCGGGAAGGTGTTCTGTCTTCCGTGCCTTAAGAACATTAATCGCATTATTGACCACAATCTTCTTAAGCCAGGACCCAAAACTGGCCTCCCCACGATAGTGATCCAGGTTACGGAAAGCGCTAATAAAGGCCTCCTGGAGCACATCTTGTGCCTCCATCTCATTATTGACAATTCTGAAGCCAATATTGTACATACTCTTTGAATAGAGCTTATACAGCTGGTAGTGCGCCTCGCGGTCACCTTGGCGGCATCGTTCAATGATTTCCGCATGTACGTGCACCGCCGCTGTCAGGCTCATAGTTCTTACTGACTATAGACTGCTCACAACCCCAAAGGTTGCATCATTTCACCGCCTCCAAATTCTTCTTTGCCGGGGCAAAGTCCGGGGCTAATTTCAACGCCTCCTCGAAGAACTTCTTCGCATTTACTTTATCTGACTGGTCTTTGTAGACCATACCCTTCAAATTAAGTAAGGCTACCTTCAGAATATATTCCTTAGGAGCATTGGTAGCATCATTGTATGTCACTTTGAGCGAATCAGCCTCAGGCTTAGTAAGTAAAAAATCAGCATTCGTAAGACTTTCCTGGTATCGCTTCAATTGATATTGCAGGAAAGCCATTTTATACAATGTCGAATTATTATTGGTAATCAGAAATAGGCTTTCAAAGCTTTGCAAGGCCCGATCATTGATATTCAAGTTCTCATACCCCAGGCCCGACAACTCCAGCGCTTGGGCGCTCTTTGGATTACGCGATAAAAGATCCTGGCAAATCAAAACACTTGATGGATACTTTTGATTCTCGTAATAGTAATACGCCAGTGCAAATATGAGAGAGTCACTTGCCGGATATTCAACAATCAAATCGTACATCGCGTCCTTGGCTACATCAAAATCATTCCAACGAGAGGCGATGACATATTTTCTGCCATAATGATCTCCCAGCAAATTGACTGGAGGCTGGCTAGATTTTGCCTGGCTCTGAACGGGCTTTTGCGTAGAGGGTGGCGTGTTGCTTTGCGATGCCTTGGGCTTTGGATTTTGGGCCACCGTCACCGAAACAATCAGCAATAACAAAGCAGGTAGCATAGTCACTTTTTTCATTTTTATTTCAGGGGTTTAATTCTGTTTTTAAGATTCCTTTTTTTCTTGCAATCTCTGTCAACAAGGTAAGGGCTTCGTCCCGGTCATTCTTGATTTGTCCTTCGAGAATTGCCTCCTTGATGTGTTCCTTTATCTCACCAATTATCGGGCCAGGTGGCAAGTTTAACATCCGGATAATCTCATCTCCGGTAATCGGCGGTTGAAAATTCCGGACATGGTCTTTCTTTTCCACCTCCACCATTTTCTGTTCCACCCGTTCGAAGTTCTGAAGGTACTTCTTGACTTTTTCAGAATTCTTAGAGGTAATATCGGCCCTGCATAGTTTCATCAACGCTTCAGTATCATCGCCTGCCTCAAAAAGCAACCTTCTAACAGCCGAATCAGTGACATCGTATGCCAGGACAATAGGACGAAGGTGAAGCCGCACAAGTTTTTGCACAAAAAGCATTTCTTCGTGCAGCGGCAGCTTAAATCGTTTGAATAACCCAGGCACCATCCTGGCGCCCTTGTCTTCATGCCCATGGAATGTCCAGCCATGCCCAGGCTCAAAACGCTTCGTCAGTGGCTTGGCAATATCATGAAGAATGGCCGCCCATCGCAACCACAAATCGTCAGACATAACAGACACATTGTCGAGAACTTGCAGGGTGTGATAGAAGTTGTCCTTATGCGCCTTATTATCAACGTACTCCACTCCGTGTAAGGCGATCATCTCCGGAAAAAACTGGTGTAGGAGCCCGCTGTGAAAAAGTAGCTTGAATCCGTAGGAGGGCGTTGGTGACAAAATAATCTTATTTACTTCTTCTATGATCCGCTCCATGGACACGATCTTAAGTCGTTCCTTCTGATCGGTGATAGATTGAAAGGTATCAGGATCAATATCAAATCCCAATTGTGCGGCGAAGCGAACAGCCCTCATCATCCGCAAAGGGTCATCAGAAAAAGTCAATGCGGGGTCGAGCGGTGTCTTAATCATCTTCTGCTTCAACTGATCCACGCCTCCAAAAGGGTCAATAAGTTCGCCGTAATTCTCTTCGTTGAGACTAATGGCCATGGCGTTGATTGTAAAGTCTCGCCTTTTTTGATCATCCTCAAGTGTACCGTCCTCCACGATGGGCTTGCGGGAGTCATGACGGTAGGATTCCTTGCGAGCACCAACAAACTCAAGATCAACGTCACCATAGCGTATCATGGCTGTACCAAAGTTTTTGAAAACAGTTACCGGCAGACCGCCCAACTTCTCACCTACTTTTTGCGCCCATGAAATGCCATTGCCAATACATACCAAGTCGATGTCTTTGTTTGACCTTTTCAACAGCAGGTCCCGGACGAAGCCGCCTGTGATATAGGCTTCACGGTTATCCTCCCGGGCCGCTAGCACGACGGTCTTAAGAACAGAATGGAGGGCCAATTCAGAAGAAAAATTCATTTTTCCCGCGCTTTACGCAAATACGTTGCCCAAAGGTAAAGGTTTATAGAATGGCGAGGAACGAGGTCATTCAACTCAACAAAAGAAAAGGGTTATTTGATAAGGTCCTTACTTCCAAAAGCCTTCCTTACGGCCACCGGTAGGACAAGGGATAAGCCTATTGCGTTTCTTCACTCCGCGGTGAATGGGCTTCGCATTAAATTCATACATAATGGATATCTCGTGGGCTCCACCCGATGCATTTGAAAGCCCTGAGGTGCTGAAGTCATAACTATATCCAACGGTCATTTTATCCAAATACAATCCCATTTGTAAAACCAACGCATCTTGCTGAACGCCTCCCGTTACACTTTTATCATACGGCTTGCCTCTGTACCACACTCCAATAAAGACTGGATCAATATGATAGTTGACACCAAGGCTAAGCTGTGTAATACCCCCCTGACTCATGTAAATGAAGGATGGCGTAATGTATGAAGCCCTGGCAGAGGTTCTAAGCCCATTCATTAATTCAATCCTTCCTCCACCGTGAATAGTGACCTTCATGGGCAAGCGGCTCTCACTGTTCAGCACGGATAGATTAGGCCTGTTTAGATGGTTGAAGGCCCCCCCAAGCCAAAGGCTTTTCGAATAAAAAAGAAAGCCAGCGCTGAAATCAAAATATTGCGTACTGCCCAGTGCATTGAGGGCGGGATCAAGCGACTGTCCGTTGAATTCGATACCGTCACCTAAACGGAGTTTAGTGCGGTCAAGTCCATTGATGCCATAGCCAAAAGAGAGACCTGGAGAAAAGACAAGCTTGTCACTTATTCTTACTTTGTAGCTGTACAGCAAACTAG
>JAYWDR010000207.1:0-2115 GCA_043779735.1 Cyclobacteriaceae bacterium
GATTCATCCTTCCGTTCGTTGATGGAGTGGAATTATTATATAATGTCAGACCCTGACCTGGCCTGGATATTTCAACAAGGCTGCAAAGATTTTGAGTCACTTAATGAAAAAGATAGGGCCAGATACGTCCATGTAATGTACAGTTTCTTAAAAATGTTTGAGAATCTGTATCTACACTATTCTGATAAATCGATTGAAATTGATGTTTGGGAACATAACCGTCATATTTTGGAGGCCTATGCCTACCAACCTGGAGCCAAATACTACTGGAGTCAACGTTCTGGTATTTTCCATCCTGACTTTCAAAAATTCTTCAATGAAATACATTCATCAACTATTCCGGCAGGTCATATTGTAACGCAAAAGACAAACATAAAGGATGGTGAAAGTTAACTCACCTCATTGTCACTTCAGTGGTAAACTCACTGTAAATTCTGACCCCTCACCGTCTCTCGTTTCTACGATCAACTTTCCGCCTTGGACTTTTATAATATCATAACTCATTGACAGACCCAACTCCGTTCTTTGTCCGGTCGGCTTGGTGGTGAAAGGCTGGAAGATTTTTATCCAATACCTTTTGTGGGCCTTACAGAAATTGAAACAAACGGCAATAAGGGAGCCTATGGTGCATTAGCCTGCCGTCGTAATCGATGAACAGTCTGTGAGTCGTTTGAAGACATTCAAACTGCCCTTATGGGTGAGGCTTGAATTGAGCCTCCCCTCAAGATGCACCATGACTGGCATTACGAAATGCGGATAAGCAATCTTACTTTCCTTCAAATTTGAAGGAGACTTTTACTTTTGTCCGGAAGGCTTCAATCTTTCCTTTGCTTAGCACCATATCTTGTTCAACGACCTGGGCAATCCTCATATCGCGGAGACTTTTTCCCGCCCTGTTGATAGCGGCTTGAGCGGCCTTTTCCCAGGATACTGAGCTGGTGCCTACCAGTTCGATTACTTTGTAAACACTTTCAGCCATTTTGTTAATTGTTTAAGGGTTTAAGGATACTAAACGTATCAAATAATTACGTGTCACGCAAGGGGGGCTTTGCTGAAACCGGTTTTTGTTGGGTATTTTCTAACTTTATCTTAGCCTCATGGCTTATGGAGTACCTTGTAATGCTTCAGCTTTCATGCAACTAACCTAGATATCAATGCGTTGTAATCGCAAAACAAAGAGGGCACAAAATGAAAATAATTCAATTTGGTGAAAATGTTGAAGGCTATACTATCCGTGTACTAAATGAACGGGAAATAAGAGCGGCAGCAGGCATACTATTTCTATTCACATTCATCTCGTTAATGATGATCCTCTTTAAAGGAAATTTCCTAATGACCCTTTACCGCTTGTTCTTCTTTCTCTACTCTACGGGCAAAGAAAAAGTCGTAACACATGCCACGAAGGCACGAAGCCACAAAGAAATCGCAAAGTAAGAGTTCGATGTAGAGTTAATTAGTATTAATGAGTAATATCATTCAAATTATTTGAAATGAAAGCCATCCTCTGCCTGTCCTACGGTCTGCCCAAAACCCTCGTGCTAGCCGACGCCCCCACTCCCAAACCGGAACCCGGTAGCGTAGTCATCAACGTCAGGGCCTGCGGCGTGAACTTTCCGGATGTGCTCATCATCCAGAACAAGTACCAGATGAAGCCTCCCCTGCCCTTTTCTCCCGGCGGCGAGGTGTCAGGAGAAATTGCAGCAGTCGGCGAAAAGGTAAAACATCTCAAGGTGGGTGACCGCGTCATGGCGCTGTGCGGCTTCGGCGGCTTCGCAGAGCAAGTATCCGTAAATTCAAAGTTTGTCATCCCCATTCCGACAGGCATGGGCTTCATCGACGCATCGTGTTCCCTGTATACCTATGGTACATCTTACCATGCACTGAAAGATCGCGCCAATTTGAAAGCAGGAGAAACACTCCTGGTATTGGGCGCAGCAGGCGGCGTCGGTCTTGCAGCGGTGGAGCTGGCAAAAATAATGGGCGCTACTGTTATCGCGGCGGCCTCTTCACCTGAAAAGCTCGCGGTGTGCAAGAGCAAAGGAGCCGATTTCCTGATCGACTATTCCAAAGAAGATTTGCGGATTCGAGTCAAAGAAATTGCCGGCGACAAGGGCG
>JAYWDR010000208.1:0-2113 GCA_043779735.1 Cyclobacteriaceae bacterium
TACCTGCTTCATCATCAATCGCCAAACCAGTTGGCGAAATCTTGTTCGGCCAGGGTTTGCCCAACACAATCGAATCTGATTTTTGTAATGTTAAATCGTTGATGGTGTACACAAGAATCATGTTGTCGTTTCCTCCGGAAGCATAAAGACGATTTTCTTCTTTATTAAAAACTAATCCATACCACGACTTCTTTATTTCAACTTCGTCAAGGATTGTTTCAGTCATCGGATCGATCAGGGTAATGGTCTGTTTGCCATGGCCATTGTTGGTGACTGCCATGAATTTTCCGGAAGGAGACACTACGAGGTTCATAGGCAAATCTCCCATTGGTAAGGACTTACCCGCAGGACTTAGAGACCAACCATTGGGAAGAAGGACCCGACTGGCTTCAAACCGACTGATCAGAGAATCGAGATGCGCTTTGTTTTCCTTTTGCCGGCTGCACGAACCACAGAAAAGCGAAATGACAATTAATAAAAAGGGACTGGATAATGGCGACCGCATTGAGTATATTGGTTTACCTGACACCAATATACTCAATGGTTCACTTGCGACCATCCTCCTTCGCTGCCTTCTTCATGTCATCAGGATCATCCAGCGCGGGAGAATTTTTGGCGGCTTCCCAGTCAAATTTTTCATTGAGCGGTGTAAGGGCTTTCACCGGATCAAAAATTCTAGGATCGACCCCGATGGCATCGTACGGAGTAAAATCAGGGATATCGGTAAAGCAGTCACCCAGATCGTTGACGCCAAAGTCATATTGATTCAGATAAGGAATTCCCAACACATTCCAAAAAGTCTTAAAAATGGATCCGAAACTACTGTGTCGATGACTGCTGTAGTTTCTCCTGGCATAAGGAGAAATCACCATCAGTACACTCCGGTGCGCATCGATATGATCCCGTCCACCCTGTGCATCATCCTCTGTAACGACAATCATCATGTTTTTCCATTGAGGAAGATGACTCAGGTACTCCACCACTCTCCCCAACGCCAGATCATTGTCGGCCATATAACTTTCGTTGAATGGATAACCCGCCTCAGGTCGTTCACCCGCACCATGATCGTTCAGCAATTGAAGCGTTAGCACAGAGGGCAAATCTTTCTTCGGACCAATGAACTTTGAATGGATTTCCTTTATAAACATATCGGCTCGATACTGATCAGGAATAGCCATGTTGAAGGTTGGAAACACACGCGAAGTGCGATCATACAGCGGCCCTGGCAGGGGATAATTCACCAAATATCGAACTCCCCCGTGTTTGAATGAGGGGTCAGCAAAATTTCCCGCATCGAACTCAACACCAAAGCCGAAATTGAAAAACTCAATGTTGTTTCGCTCAAGATGCTCCCACATTGACCCAGCCTGGTTGTAGCTCTCGGGGAAGATTGCTCCTGCGGCGCCGGTCATACCAAACTTGCCAGGAGACGAAGACTCCTCTTTCTGGCTGCGCTTGCCACCGTAATATGCAGGGTGGTGTGTCTCCATCCACTGGTTGGGATACGTATTCGTCAGCCACAGATGACCGTCAGCAGAAACATCTGAATCAACATAAAAATTGTCGCTGATCGTAAATTGGTCTGCCAATAGTAAATGGTTGGACATCACGGTGGCCTTATCCACCTTCAACCTTCCATTCTTGTTGGTAAAAGAAGCATCTCTACCATAGCGAGCCAGGGAGGAGTCCCCTTTCCCGTTGGATTGCTGTCCGTAAATTTCATCATACGTCCTGTTTTCCTTGGAGATGAAAACAATGTATTTGATAGGCGACTCTGAGGCCGTGGGAAAAACAGGAATAGTTTGGTTATCAGTTTCAGCAGGCACTTCTTTAAACTCAAAATTATTGCTCAATACTTTTTCAGAAAGTCTTTTCAACTCAGCGTCCGTCGGAAGGTCGATCACCGACACCGTACCAAACATCAACACACCAATAAAGCTCGCAAAAGGTTGATCATACGCGGGCTTAAAATCCTTGCCTCCATTCGGGCCACTGCCATAACCTTTCGCATTAGAAACAATTAACTGTTTGCCGTCTGGCGTAACTTTCAACTTGGACGGAAACCAACCCGTAGGAATGTGACCCAGCACTTTTTGTGATGAGAGTTCAATTA
>JAYWDR010000209.1:0-6323 GCA_043779735.1 Cyclobacteriaceae bacterium
CCTTTTGCGTTGCTTGAAACCCTGGAATTTCATCAGTCGATTGGGCGAAAGAATATTGAAGAGCGGGTTCGCCAACTTAATGGCTACCTGAAAGAACAGATTCAGGCGAAGTTACCCCAGGCGACTTTTGTCACCCCCCTTTCTCCCCAGATGAGCGGGGGTATCACCAGTATGGTTATTCCAGGTAAGTCTTCGCAGGAGATTTACCAGAAGCTCTATGAAAAACATGGAATAGCCTGCTCCGCTGCCGGGGGCATTCGCCTCTCACCTCATATTTATAATACACTGGGGGATATGAATAAGATCGTTGATGCGCTGGTATCGCTGGCCGCCTGAAACCTTTTTCATTGGTTAGAAAAGCAAACCTTGACATCTACGCGTACGATGTGCCTTGGTGGTTAACGAAGAATTCCTAACTTCAAGCATCACATTTCATACTAATTGCCATGAGAAAAGTAATACTTTATGTTGCCGTGAGCCTGGATGGATTCATCGAAGGACCGAACGGCGAGTATGATTGGTGCTTCTCCGACCAGGACTATGGCATGTCGACCTTCTTCAAAAGAATTGATACCATTTTCATGGGAAGAAAATCCTATGAGATGACAACGAAAATAGAAGGGCCCAACCCATGGAAGGGAATGATGACGTATGTTTTTTCCAATTCGCTCGCTGAAGTAAAAGACAAAAACACCAGATTGGTATCGGGTGATATCCGGTCTAAAGTGGAATCGATAAAAAAAGAGCAAGGGAAGGACATCTGGTTGTTCGGCGGGGCCGAGCTAACGGCAACCCTGATGACCGAAGCATTGGTTGATGAGATCTGGCTAGCAGTCCACCCGATTCTCCTGGGGAGCGGGAAGTCCCTGTTCCAAGGGATAAGCCACCGAATCAAAATGAAACTAATTGATTCCAAAAGCTATTCCACAGGATTGGTATCGCTATTCTACACGATAGGGAAATCCTGAATCAGTCCTTCTTAAACGTGCCGCTGTCAACATCCTTCATAAACTGAATTAGCCCCGGAAAGTAATAATCCTGGTCATCCCACATGCTCAGGTGGCTGCCATTGGGACAGAAGAGGTGGCGGCCTTGCTGCACTTGCGATGCCATCCATTTCATGTGCGCCGGATCCATGGTGTCGTGCGCCGCGCCAATGGTGAGCGTGGGAATCTTAAGCGTCGGCAAATCTGTTGTGCGATCCCATTTTTCCAGTCTTCCTGAAATACCAAACTCACTTGGTCCCTGCATGAGCGTGTAAATCACACTGTTCATATGTTTGAAAGACCGGTTCACGGGTTCAGGCCATTCTTCCACGGGGAACCGGCAAAGATGTTCTGCATAAAAGTTGGGCATCAGTAATTCCATGTAACGTGGATTTGCAAAGTCATTCTTGGCTTCAAGAGCACGCACTTCTGACAATACTTTTGGATCCATTTGTTTTGAAAGCACTTCTTCGGCATATTTTCCGTACTCAGGGGCACTGGCCATCATGTTGGAAATAATCAGGCCCTTCAAATTCTTTTGGTATTTGATGGCGTATTCCATCGCCAGGATGCCGCCCCAGGATGAACCCAGCAAATAGAAATTCGTGCTGTCCAGACCCAGGCCTTTGCGTACATCCTCTACCTCTTCAACAAACCGTTCGGTAGTCCATAAACTGCTGTCGGTAGGTTGGTCGCTGTAATAGGAGCCAAGCTGATCGTAGTAATAGTATTCAATACCTTCCTTAGGGAGGAAACTATCAAAGCTCTCAAAATATTCATGGGTAGAAGCCGGACCACCATGCAGCAGAAGCAGCTTTATCGTGGGGTTATTTCCTACGCGCTTGGTCCACACCTTATACTTGCCACCCTGGATGGAAATCAGTTTCACCCCACCGGTACGCAAACCCGATTCGCCAAGGTCATTATAGGTATTCGGAGCGCTGGTTTCAGGTCTCTGGCAGGAGATAATAAACAATAAACCAAGAACAAGGGCGATGAGCTTTGTCATAAGGATTGGATTAGGTCATCGAATCTAGCAAGTATATTTGTAAAATGTTACTCGAGGATAAGGTTAAAGAAGTTGAAGCAATCTTTCTGCGGTTGGATCAGGCCATCGCTCAATTTCAGGCCACCTCATCCCTTCATTGCCCCGTAGGTTGCGGAAAATGCTGCTTTAAGGCAGATATTGAAGCTACCACTTTGGAGTTCCTACCCTTCGCATTCCATATTTATCATGAAGGAAAAGCTGACGAATGGCGAGAAAAACTAATGTCTGCTAATTCCTCCATTTGCCTCATCTTGAATCCCGCCCAGGGAGGGTCCGGACTTTGTTCTGACTACCCGCACCGTGGATTGATATGCCGCCTATTTGGATATTCTGCCAGGACAAACAAATACGGCAAGCGTGAATTGATAACCTGTCAGATCATAAAAACCGAACAGGAGAAATCATATCGACAAACGATACAAAAGTTGGAAGAAGGGTCAGATGTGCCCGTGATGAACGAGTACTACATGCAATTGCACGGGGTAGATTCAGACTTGACACGTGATTTTTATCCCATCAATCAGGCATTGCTTAAGGCAATAGAAACGGTGATGCACTATTATTTGTACCGTTAATCCTGGCTGCTATCGGTGTGACGGAAAAGCTTTAAGTCAATATTCTCCAGTATTTTTTGATCACTACCGAAGGTGTGGATGAAGGTACAGGCTTTTGCGGCGGCGGCCCCCCTGAAAAAGAGCCTGAAACGGTATCACCAAAGTGGAGGGCGGCTGCGCAAATGATGATGGCGACCGCAATTCCAAACACCAATACCCAAGTCCGATAGGAGACACTTTTCATTACCATAGCCAGTATGCAAACTCAATACCAGAGCAAAAACCCTTCAAAAACGTATATTTTACATTCCATTGATTGTTTCTCTGTTCATTGCCGAACACATCCTTGATCTTTCGTACACTAATACCATTGACTTTCCAGGTGGTTACACCTTGGCTGCCAGATTTATATAGGTTTTTAGGGACTTCTTTTCTAATTACATTTGTTGTGTAGTTTATAGCGTGAATTACAAGGCATGAAGAAATATTTGTTTTGTGTGTTAATGGGGGTGAATTCCATCGGATGGGCCCAGGAAAAGCAGGAGAGTCCTGTGGTGTGGATGTCATTTGAGCAGGCCATTGAAAAGTCGAAGATCGAGAAGCGAAAGATCTTTATTGACGTATATACTGATTGGTGCGGATGGTGTAAGGTGATGGATAAAAATACTTTCAGTGAAGCGCAGGTGGCCAAGATTCTGAATGAAAAATTTTATCCTGTAAAATTTGACGCCGAGCAGACCGCCGATGTACTTTTTCAGGGTAATACATTCAAGTTTGTTCCCTATGGCAATAAGGGAACTCATCAACTGGCCATGGCCTTGCTCAATAATCAAATGTCATATCCCACAGTTGTATTTCTGGATGAAGAATTTCGAATGATCCAGCCGCTGGCAGGATATCAAAAGACTGAGGAATTCCACAAAATCATCCAGTTTATTGGCGATGACCACTATAAGAAAATGAAGTGGGCTGACTGGCAAGCTGTTTACAAATCACCATACCCCATTGGGGGCAATGGTTCTGGAGGTAATTAGTCCGGGGAGAACCTCCTTTAAGAATCACTTTTCCTACTAAATGAAAAAACCCTCATCGATGAAGGTTTTTCATATTTTTTGAAGGCTGCTAATTAGTTTCCTTGCCCTTTTTCCTCTTGCTCTTTTTTAACCTTTATCATGTCGTGGTAGGCGAGCGCATTCATAAATCCTATAAGCAGAGCAACAATGATGATGAATAAATTGGCGCCATTTCCTATTACCTGCTCAAACATAATAGAGTCGTTTAATTTGGTCAAAGGTAAGAGTTCATTCCAAACCGCAAAAGCCTATTTCTCAAAAAAAACGTTATTTCCTGCTGTCTAGAGGCCCAACTCTCCTTTGTTTCCCTTCAAGATATGGATGATAAATGTGATATGGTCCGCCAGATCAACACCAAATAGCTCAGCCCCTTTATATACCTCCTCACGGTCCACTTTGGCAGCGAACCCTTTGTCTTTTAGTTTCTTGACCACTGATTTGGATTCGAGAGAAGCAATCCCTTCAGGTCGGACTTGTGCACAAGCTACTATGAATCCAGTGAGCTCATCGCATGCCAGCAGAGCCTTATCTAAAGTGGTTTCATATGGCACGCCCCATTTTGTGTAGTGAGCTGATATAGCGTGGGCTATTTTCTCTTCACCCAGGCTTCTCAGCTTGTCTACAATCACTTGCGGATGCTTGTCTGGAAACGATTCATAGTCGGCGTCGTGAAGTAATCCTGCAATGGCCCACTCATCCATGTTTTCGTTCAACTTTTCGGCGTAAGCCTCCATCACCAATTCTATTGTCCGCATGTGGCGGAGCAGGCTTGAACTTTTAGTCAACGACTCCAGCAGGCGCCTTGCTTCAGCACGTGCTATCATGCCAATTTTTTAGGCTTACGCAGTCGGCTCCCCATTAAGAACAGATTGGCAATAGCCACCACTGAGATAATGGCAAGGACTATGGCGGTGATAATGATTTGGCTATTGCGCAGCCGGAGGGTCTTGACTTGTGCATCCAACTCCAAGGCTTCTATCTGTTTTTCCTTTTCCTTGAGTTCAAGGGCCACATCCAATTGTGCGATTTTGCGACTACTCTCTTCGCCATACACTTTTTCGCGTGCTTCGTCATATTTTAAGAAGGCATCATAGGCCTCTTTTAGTTTTCCCTGTTTCGAATAATTGGCCGCCATGCTCTTGAATATCTGGGGTAAGTACAAGGAGGCCTGGAGCTCCCTGGCGAGCGACATGGCCTGGTCAAGATATCGCTGGGCTTCAGCAGGCTGGACGGCACGGGTGTATACTTCTCCAATATTTGCAAGCAGGGCAAGCTCACTGATACGATTGTTTTGCTTTCTAATGATGACGAGTGCCCGCTGATAATATTCGACCGCCTTTTGATAATTCCCTTGCCGGTAAAAGAGATTTCCAATGTTGCTCAAGGGATCAGCAAAAGGACTTGCCGTTTTTTCACTCATCTTCCAGGCTTCAGAATAATAGTTCAAGGCCTGATCGTAGAGCTGCAAGTCACTGTGCAAATTACCAAGGTTATTCATGGAGCCTATGATTTTCTCGGTGTTCCCGAGGGCCACAAAGCCATTGTGAGACTCTTCGAAATATTTCAAAGCTTGCCCATAATCTTTTTTCATAGAATAGATATTGGCGATGTTATTTTTTGTGGTAGCCATCCCTTCACCATGTTGGATGGTGGTATAAAGTTCCAAGGACTTAATATAGTTCTCGAGGGCAATATCCAAAGCGCCCTGAGTGCGATAGGCAACACCAAGGTTATTGTATGAAGCGGCCATGCCCTTTTGATCGTTGATGGTGGTCGCCAGTGAGAGGGCCTCCCTAGTGTAACCGATGGCCTTCACCGGATCGGAGTTGATATACGCCTTGAAGAGCTCGTTCATGATCTTGACTTTCGCGACACCTTCTGCGGTTTTCAGCAAGGTTTCAAGGCTGTCTACCGGGTTAGCCAAAGCCGTTTGAACGCTCAGGACCCACACGACCACTAGCACTAGGTTCTTCATAATAGCTATGATTAGAATGACGAATTTAAGATATATAATTTGAATGTCAGGCGGGAAGGGGGATTTCCAATTCAGGTTTTTTGTCAACGTTAGACAAAATAACCATTATGAGACAGGTACTCTTGCTCTTGCTGTTATCATTTACCGCCCGGGCGCAGGATGATAAAAAGGTGATGGAGCCTATTAACGCAATGTTCGAGGGAATGAAGCGAGGTGACAGCGCGATGGTGCATATGACAAGACAGAAGATAGGTTGTCTTGTGCCAAAGGAAGTGAGTGAGCTTGTGAAGTAGGGGTGAAAATTTCAGGGTTCAGGGCTTAGGGTTCAGGTTCAAAGTTCAAGGTTTAAAGTTCAAGGTTTAAAGTTCAAGGTTTAAAGTTCGTTCGTATGAAGACTATCTTACTGATACTAGGTCTGTTCATTTGTGATAGGGCGCCAGGGCAGACGATCAGTACGTTTATTTTGCTAGCTCACAGCTATTTGAAAATAACCCACAGCGAACGGAACTGCGCATCGCGTTTTCCAAGGGCTGCCCTGTATTTAATCTGCGGTGATCCGCGGGAATTACATTTTCTTTCCCTAAAGCAACAACATACAGGTGGTAAGCAACTCCATTGGCAATAACGTCTTCCATCAGAATCGTTAACAGACGGGTTAAGTTTAATTACCAGTAAAGGGTTTGCGCT
>JAYWDR010000210.1:0-2103 GCA_043779735.1 Cyclobacteriaceae bacterium
AGAAACGCGCAGCCGATGCCGAACGCGCATCGATCAAGTACAAGCAGGTTGAGTTCATGAGCATGGCCGAAAAGAAAGCCTACCAGGGAATCATCTCCGGGGTTATGGACTTTGGAATTTTTGTGGAAATTATAGAAACCAAATGTGAAGGCATGGTGAGATTGGCCGATCTCAAGGACGACTTTTATGAATTTGAAGAAAAGAATTATCGCGTCATTGGCCGCAGAAGAAAGAAAATTTATCGCCTGGGCGACTCGGTTACCGTAAGGGTCAAAAAAACAGATGTAGACCGCAGATTGATAGATTTGACTTTTGAAGACTCCGATTGATTAAATTCCGCCAAACCCTGTTCCTGCAAATCCCTAAATCCCGTAAATCCTGATCTATCCTTGAATCTTATGAATCCTAGTTATCATCGCTGGCTAGAATCCGAAATTAGAAAACAAAAATTCGGCAGCCAGCCTCGGTCCCTCTACGAGCCGCTGCGCTACATTATGGGGCTCGGCGGAAAACGGCTAAGGCCGATGCTCACCCTGCTTTCTTACTCAATCTACAAAAATGATGTCCGGAACATTGTACAGGTTGCTGTAGCAATTGAAACGTTTCACAATTTCACCCTGTTGCACGATGACATCATGGACAACGCGCCGTTGCGACGTGGCCGCACCGCAGTGCACAAGAAATGGAATATAAATACTGCTATTCTGGCTGGTGATGTTATGCAAATCAAGGTGTATGATATGCTGCTGAGAGTGGGTGACGCTAGACTAAAGGAGGTGCTGATTGCTTTCAACCGCTGTGCCACCGGAGTGTGTGAAGGGCAACAGATGGACATGGAGTTCGAAACCAGGTCAAAAGTAGCAGAAGCGCAGTATCTTGAAATGATCCGCTTGAAAACAGCGGTGCTCCTTGGCTTCAGCCTCAAACTGGGTGCAATTTTGGCGGACGCCCCTGAACTGGATAAGAAAGCGCTGTACGAATTCGGCATACAGATCGGTATTGGATTTCAGCTTAAAGACGATTTGCTCGATGTTTATGGCGACATGAATAAGTTCGGGAAGCAAGTGGGCGGTGATATTATTGCGAACAAAAAGACATTTTTGCTGATTAAGGCTCTTGAAAAAGCCAGGGGTAAGAACAGACTGGAACTCCTGCATTGGCTTTCAATGAGGAAATTTGACAAAACCAAGAAGGTAAAAGCAGTGACAGCGATTTATGGCGCGCTTGGAATTCGGGAGCTAACAAACGAAAAAATCAATTCTTATTTTGAATTGGGTTTTAATGCCCTGGAAAAATTATCAGTCGGACCTGACAAAAAAACAATTCTGAAAGATTTCACTTCAAGGCTCATGAAACGGCAGGCGTAGTTTGTTTCTCTTTCACTGAAGAGAGCGTTCGAAGATTGGGCTTGATATCAGGCGCTACCTCTGTACAAGAAACCGCGAAGAAGAACAAACCAACCTGCAAGACTATTCCAAATTTCAAAGCGATGGACTTATAATAATTGGCCTTTCGACAACCAATTACGGAAAAAAGTTAGAACTATATGCATGTTAAATCCTGGAACATTTAGGAATTTGTATTCAATCCCCTAATCTTAAAATCCTGATTTGCATTTACCTTTGCACCAATGAGCGAAGAAGAAGTAATACCAGACAACCAGGACGACGAATTGTTTGAGCACCACCGTATTGTGGCCGATCCAAAGCAAAGCCTTTTACGAATTGATAAGTTTTTGATGGCCCGGCTGCCCAACGTAACGCGTACCAAAATCCAGAGCGGAATTCATGAAGGATTTGTTAAGGTGAATGAAAATTCCATCAAACCCAACTATAAAATCCACCCCGACGATGTCGTCACAGTATCGTTCCCCGAACCGCCGCGCGACACAGAAGTAAAACCGGAAAATATTCCACTCAACATTGTTTTTGAAGACCCCTACCTGCTCATCATCGACAAGCCGGCCGGGATGGTCGTCCATCCGGCCCACCAAAATTGGACCGGCACCCTGGTCAACGCGCTGGCTTATCATTTTCAACAATTGCCGCAGCTTCCGGGCAACGATGGCCGGCCGGGCCTGGTTCATCGAATAGATAAGGACAC
>JAYWDR010000211.1:0-6303 GCA_043779735.1 Cyclobacteriaceae bacterium
TACAGAAGAAGTTTTACAAGGAACACAAAATTCCAACCACTGAATTTGTGCTTACAGCCAATCGGGAGGAAGTTAGCAAGTATCGGGACTTTCTTCCTGCGGTACACAAGCTTGGCCGAGAGGGATATGACGGCCGCGGCGTTCAAGTATTGCGATCACCACACGATTTGGCAAAAGCATTTGACGCTCCAGGGTTTTTGGAAAAATTGGTGGATTTCAAAAAAGAGATTTCAATAATTGTCGCGAGAAATGAGCAAGACCAAGTTGTTTCCTATCCGGCGGTTGAAATGGTGTTTCATCCTGAAGCCAATTTAGTGGAATATTTATATGCTCCGGCTGATATTCTCGAATCTACAGCTAGGCTGGCTGATTCTATTGCCAGAAAAGTGATTGGAGAGTTAAATATGGTCGGATTGTTGGCAGTAGAAATGTTTGTTACTCATGACGGTGAAGTGCTGGTCAATGAAATTGCGCCACGCCCACATAACAGCGGCCACCAGACTATAGAAGCAAATGTGACATCCCAGTATGAGCAGCATTTGCGTGCTATCATGAATTTGCCATTGGGGGATACATCCATGATTTGCCCTAGCGCTATGGTTAATCTTTTGGGCGCAGAGGGGTTTTCCGGTAAGGCCCGTTATGATGGGATGGAAGAGGTGTTGAAGATACCTGGCGTATATGTTCATCTTTATGGTAAGTCAGTGACCAAACCGTTTCGAAAAATGGGCCACGTTACAATTGTTGACGCTGAAATTGAAAGTTTGAAGAAGAAGGTGACCTTTGTAAAACAGACCTTGAAAGTTATCACATGAACAAGCCATTGGTAGGTATTATCATGGGCAGCCAATCAGACCTGGTGGTTATGAAAGAGGCTGCTGAATTCCTGGAGGAGTTTAGGATTGCGTTTGAGTTGACTATTGTGTCGGCTCATCGGACGCCGTTGCGTATGGTAGAGTATGGTTCCACGGCACGGAAACGAGGATTGAAAGTTATCATTGCCGGCGCTGGGGGCGCAGCGCACTTGCCTGGGATGATTGCCTCAATGACGTCCCTTCCAGTAATTGGTGTGCCGGTAAAATCCACTAACTCAATCGATGGCTGGGATTCAGTGCTGTCGATTCTACAGATGCCGGAGGGCGTCCCGGTAGCAACGGTGGCGCTGAATGGAGCAAGGAACGCTGGGATATTGGCTGCTCAGATCATAGGTTCTTACGACAAAACGGTCTGGCTAAGACTTGATGAGTATAAGAAAGTCTTGAAGGAAAAGGTGGAAGAATCGGCTACAACGATTCTAAAGAAAGGCTGGAAGAGGCCCTAGCGGGCTGTCCAAGGACCACTTTAACGACCTCTTCAGGAATTTTTCCTATCTTCTGGATCTTTTTTTAAGTGCATGGACCCACGGTCTAAAGGTTGGCTTAAGGAATATCTCGAATTCCGGCAGGAGTTGTTGCAGGGACTTACTTCTGAAGGTCGTAAGTCCTCGCACCCTGATCATTCTCTTTACAAAGTAATTCAGCCAACGGGGATTATGTATGGGAAGCCCGTCCACACCTTTGACCATCCTGATTCCAGACAATGGAATGAAAAAGACCGGATGAAAATTCTGCTGGCGGAGAGCCTTATCAGCAGCTCACTTCTTTTTCACGATAAGCCTGTTAACAATCCTGTTGAAATGTCAGTCATCACGATGAAGACGCTTGAAAGTATTACGAATTTCTACAGTCACGTTTTTCCGGAATTAGCGACACCTACGAAGACTTTATTTGGCCGCAGGAAGACTTCGTTGGAGCTGGCAGAGCGAATTCTGGAGAAGCGGATCGAGCGAACGGCTGAGTTTAGTAACAATTTTTGGACAGAGTTCTTTCACAACAGCCTTCTCTTTCTTGATATTTTTATTTTTGGTCAATGGATCCACACCAATGCAGACAAGATTGTTTCCGATTTTTTTAAATACGAACGAGAGGAGCTTCGCACGTCATTGGCAAAAATTATCGCGGCAGCGGCGCATGCAAATCACATTGTAGAGTTCGAAGAGCGCAAATTGATGGAGTTTTTTCTCCATAGCGCGCAATTATCTTCCGACAAAAGGAAAGAATGTTTGGAGATTTTTGAACACGGTATCTCCATTGAAGAAATCAACTTGCCCATCAACAATTCATGGTTGTTGAAGAAGTATTTTCTGGAAATTGCTATCCTCACCATATGGGCGGACAAAAAGGTAGAAGACCTCGAATTGGCGTTCCTGCGTCGACTCGGCGACACATTCTCTATTTCAGAGGATGATCTGGAAAATAGCATGGTAGCCATCGAAGGATTTGTGCTAGAAAACTGGGAGGAACTTGGGCAGCTCCAGAACAAGAAAAACTATCAGGAGGTGAGCGATGAGTTTATTAGGCGGATGTCAAAAATTACAGATAAGAACAAGAATCGACTATTGAAGGTGATCAAGGAAAGTGAAGAGCTTATGGCATTATTAGTCCACGCGCGTTCGAGTGAACTTGACGATCAGGAAAAACAAAGACTTCGCTTGTTGCTAATCGATGTATTAAGATCTATTCCTACGTTTGTAATTGTTTCGCTGCCACAGCGTTTTCTGACCCTTCCGATCTTGATGCAGATACTTCCTAAGAATTTTGTCGCTGAAAGCCTGGGTGGCTAGTTCAACTCTTCAGATTGTTTTTCTTTCTTCGGTATAAGAATAGAGAATACAATCGCCATCGTGAGAGTAACAATGATGACAATGAAGGAGACTACTATTGGTATTTCAAAGTGGATAATTTCCAATAACATCTTGGCTCCTATGAAAAAGAGAATGAACGACAATCCCTTTTGGAGTAAGTAAAACTTGTCGATGATTCCGGCCAGCAGAAAGAACATCGCCCGAAGGCCTAGTACAGCAAATATGTTTGACGTATACACCAGGAATTCATTTTGCGTAATGGCAAAGGCTGCAGGAATGGAATCAACAGCAAAAATCAAGTCTGTTGTCTCAATCAGCACAACTACCAGAAAGAGCGGTGTAAAAAGATATTTACCATTCTCACGTATCAAAAACTGGCCACCTTTCTCATCCTTGCTAATAGGAAGAAAAGCTCTGCAAAACCTCATAATGGGATTCTTTTCGGGATCGATCTTTTCATCTCCATCTTCAAAGTAGATTTTGATACCGGAGTATATCAGAAAGACACCGAATACATACAAAATCCAATGGAACTGGCCGATGAGGTAAGCGCCAACAAAAATGAAAATACCCCGAAATACGACTGCACCAAGGATACCCCAAAACAAGACCTTATGATAGTACTCTTCCTTTACCGAGAAATATTTAAGAATAAGCAGGATCACAAAAATATTGTCGACAGAGAGAGCGTATTCAGTCAGGTAGGCCGAAAAATATTCCAATAAAGCATCGGCTCCACCATCAAAATGGTATACAAGGTAACCGAATACAGTGCTAACCAATACCCAAAAAATGGATTGATAAAGAGCCGTTTTGGTACTGATTTTATGGGCAGTCTTGTTAAGAATGCCCAAATCCAATAAGAGAAAAACGATTATAATAAGTGCAAACACGCTAAACAAAATTGTTTCGACGTGACTGTTATCTCTAAACAAGGAGAAAAGAAGCATTGCGGATTTTATACTTTTGAGTGTAAATGATGAAGTGATTACCGGCCAAGTCCAGGTAATCACCACAATTAAGCCCCAAAGCTAAAAATTAAAGTTAAACCTTGAAACGTATCGGTCATATATGCGAGTTATGGATCAAAGGAAACCGGTAGCGACGTTTATTGACACTTTGAGCAGACCCCCTGGATCAACAAATTCCACTCATGGGCTCGATAGCCAAGTGGCAATCCGACCGGTGGGATCTTGACATTTTCAAGACAATTCGTTTGTCCGCACAGTGTGCACTTAAAGTGAACGTGTTCGTGATGGTGTTCTGCCGTGGTGCAGTGTTCTTTACATAGAGCATATTTTAAACCCCCTTCGTCATCCAGCACTTTATGCACCAGTCCTTTGTCGAGAAAGGTCTTCAGTGTGCGATATACCGTGACGCGATCGAAGATCTCAACCACTTTTTTTTCGATGTCAGAATAGGAGAGGGCGTAGGGACCTTCTAAAAATAGTTTTAGAATAAAGGCCCGGCTGGAGGTATGGCGCAGCCTGAATTCTTTCAGGATTTGTTCGTCAGCTTTTCTCATCCCATTGAAGCTTGAGCAAGTTACGATAAATACCATCCTCGCGGCTAGCGAGTTCAGCATGCGAGCCAGATTCAGCAACCTGGCCCTCTTTAATGACCAGGATGCGATCCGCTTTTCGAATCGTACTAAGGCGGTGAGCAATCACAACGGTAGTGCGGTTTTCCATAAGCTTTTCAAGAGCGTCTTGTACTAACTGTTCTGACCTGGCATCGAGTGAACTTGTTGCTTCGTCCAGAATGAGAATCGACGGATTCCTAAGGATAGCCCTGGCAATGGCGATACGCTGCCTTTGTCCCCCCGACAGTTTTACACCGCGATCACCCACCAGGGTCTCAAATTTTTCAGGAAAGGTGTCTATAAATTCGAGGGCGTTGGCCTGACTGGCGGCGGTATAGATTTCTTCAGGTGAAGCGCGTGGATTCCCATAAGCAATATTTTGAAAAATGGTTCCGCCAAAAAGAATTACTTCCTGCGGCACAATGCCAATATTATCACGATACGAAGAAAGTCCATAGGAAGTGATGTTTTGACCATCGGCAAAAATACTCCCCTTCGTTACCGGATAAAATCTCATCAACAAGCTGACGATTGTAGATTTTCCTGAGCCGCTGGGGCCTACAAGGGCAATCTTTTCACCTGGTTTGATGGAAAATGAAATTGATTTAAGAACAGCAATGTCGGAACGCGTTGGATATTGGAATTCCACCTGATCATAAATGATTGCACCTGTCAACGTACAGGAGTCCTGAGATGAATGGCTTTCATCTTGTTGGTCAAGAATCTCAAGTATTCGCTCGGAAGCACCAATCGAACGCTGGACCTGGCTGTAGATATCACCAAGCCCTGCAATAGAGCCTCCAATAAACGTTGTGTATAACACAAATGACAAAAGTTCCCCTACAGTGATTTCTCCCGACTGTACCAACATGCCACCATACCAAATTACACCCACAATACCTCCAAAGAGCGCAAGAATGACAAACGAAATAAATAGTCCGCGATAGCTGGCTGCGTGGATGGCGGTGTTTACGACATCCAACAAGGATTTTCTATAACGCGCTGATTCAAAAAGTTCGTTGGTAAATGACTTAACCACCGCAATGGATTGCATAGTTTCCTCCACTATGATGTTGGTTGTGGCTAGCTGGTCTTGTGTTTTCCGTGAAAGCTTTCTGATAAACCCCCCAAATATCAGCGCGCCAATGATTAGCACCGGGAAGGTGAGCATCATGAAGAGGGTCAGCTTGGGCATAAGGATGAAAATAATAGTTACCCCAATCACCAGTACCAGCAACTGTCGTAGTAACTCAGCCAGCGTGGTTGTAAATGTATCTTGGAGCATCCCTACGTCGGAAGTAATGCGGCTGAGCAGCTCACCGATTCTCCGACTGTCGAAAAATGACATGGGCAGCCAAATAATTTTTTGATAAATGGCTTGACGAAGATCAGCCAAGGTTTTTTCACTTACGATAGAAAACGTATACACTCTGACAAAGGAAAAAACGCTTTGAAGCGTGAGAATACCTAACAAGGCCAACGCGATTTGGTTGATGGTTGTAAGAACAAACCCGGACTTTCCGGAGGCCACATCAAGAAGTTTGCCTGCCAGAAATGGAAAAGATAGTACGGTGGCACTTGAAAGAGCCAACGCGAGCAGTCCAATAGAAAAAATTGCCTTATAAGGAAGTACGAATCTAAAAATCCCTAATAGCTTGCGGAGGCTGGAAGCAGTAATGGGCTTTTTATCAACTTCTTCAGAGAAAGATTTACGGACCACGGATGAAAAATTTTGATTAATAGAGTTAGGTCAAGGCTATCTCCTCACAGTATAGCATAACGGTTTAGTCTTACCAATTTATCTGGCCCTTCATCGTGAAACGAACCGTATCCCGGAGAACCATTTTTTGGAATCCACTCATGGCATAACGTATCAAAAGAGGCTTGCCGTCTTCTTCGTCAAATTCCATTGTCAGGGCGCGGTGTGTTGTGTACAGAAGATTTTTTTCGGTGATCTCGGCATCGATTTTTTTCAATCGACTGAACTCTTCCTGATAATAGAAGCGCACGACCGGAATTGGCACATCGAACGCAACAT
>JAYWDR010000212.1:0-2099 GCA_043779735.1 Cyclobacteriaceae bacterium
TTTAACGTGATCGGAGAAGCTATCGATGGCATTCCACAGCCCAAGGGCGAACGTAGCCTGCCCATCCATCGCTCTGCGCCCGCCTATGAAGACCTCACCACTTCTACAGAAGTTCTCTTTACGGGCATCAAAGTAATTGACTTGATAGAGCCCTATGCAAAGGGAGGTAAAATCGGATTGTTTGGCGGTGCTGGTGTAGGTAAAACTGTGTTGATCCAGGAACTGATAAATAACATTGCAAAGGCTTATTCGGGCCTTTCAGTATTTGCGGGTGTAGGAGAACGTACTCGTGAGGGTAATGACCTTCTTCGGGAAATGATTGAGGCCGGTATTGTTGACTACGGCGACGAGTTTAGAAAATCAATACATGCAGGAGGTTGGGATTTGTCAAAAGTTGACATGGCCAAGCTTAAAGAATCAAAAGCAACCTTCGTATTTGGGCAGATGAATGAACCGCCCGGTGCTCGCGCAAGGGTGGCTTTGTCAGGCCTTACATTGGCAGAGTATTTCCGCGATGGAGATGGCACTGGTAAGGGTCGCGATATACTTTTCTTTATTGATAATATTTTCCGCTTTACACAAGCTGGCTCTGAGGTCTCCGCACTGCTGGGACGAATGCCATCAGCGGTAGGCTACCAGCCAACACTGGCAAGCGAAATGGGAGCTATGCAAGAACGTATTACGTCCACCAAGAATGGTTCTATCACTTCTGTGCAAGCTGTCTATGTACCTGCCGATGACTTAACGGATCCTGCTCCTGCCACGACCTTCTCTCACCTCGATGCAACCACGGTGCTGAGCCGGAAAATAGCAGAGTTGGGAATTTATCCCGCTGTGGACCCGCTGGATTCTACCTCACGAATTCTTCGCGCAGACATCGTTGGCGAAGAACACTACAACTGTGCTCAAAATGTGAAGATGATACTGCAACGTTACAAAGAACTGCAAGACATTATCGCTATCCTGGGTATGGATGAGCTTAGCGATGAAGATAAACAAGTGGTGAATCGCGCCAGACGCGTACAGCGTTTCCTGTCACAGCCATTCCACGTGGCGGAGGCCTTCACCGGATTGAAAGGCGCACTGGTAGACATTAAAGACACTATAAAAGGATTTAACATGATCATGCATGGAGATCTCGATCACTTGCCAGAGTCTGCTTTTAACCTGGTGGGTAGCATTGAACAGGCTATAGAGAAAGGTGAAAGACTAATGGCGGAAGCTAAAGGCTAAGCAACATGCGTTTAGAAATAATCACACCGGATAAAAAACTATTTGAAGGAGACGTATCCATTGCCACTTTCCCTGGTTCTGACGGGTCTTTTCAGGTGATGAGTAACCACGCCCCACTCATCAGCCTGCTCAAGGCAGGAACCGTGGAGTACAAAACCAAGGGACAGCGTCAGCAAGTGAAAATATCCGGTGGCGTGGTGGAGGTACTCAAAAACAAAGTGATCGTACTGGCCGACGGCGTGATTACTACTTAGGTTTCTTTACCAGCTCTGATCTGCCCTTCAAAACATCTTTCGTATCTGTTGCTCCTGAAGTAAAGAAGGTATCTGGCTGGAGCGAACTTCGAAGTATCCATGACCCTGAAGATGGCCACGCTTCAATCTTCGCCATGATCCTGGCGTCTTTTTCAAACGTAATAACAGCTAAAGCCTCACCGGATGGCGTCACTTCAGAAAAACCAGAAATGTTTTTGTATTCTAGTCCACTGAGGTAGGAAGAAACAGCCGCTGAATCAACAAACTCAGTCCCGCAGGCCCATTTTCCATTCTTCTTTTCAAGCACGAAGCTGGTATCAGCAGGGTAGCGGAAGGTAATCTTGTTAGTGGAATCGCGCTTGAATCGTGCGAAGCTTTTGTCGCGCCAGTCGTTGAAGGCGCGATTAAATTGGCCTTCCAGAAATCCCTCAACAGCATATACTTCATTCTGTCCTTGCACGCGGACATACGTGAACCCACCTGCAAACATACCGCCGGAACCTTGTGAAAAGCCAGTCCGGCCTACCCAGAGATCAGCTTCAGCTGAACTGCCAGCCATCACCCTCACCCTGGTGCCCGTGCTGTCGCCTACACTGTAGTCATTCCATTTTT
>JAYWDR010000213.1:0-2095 GCA_043779735.1 Cyclobacteriaceae bacterium
TAGAGGTAGCCCAGCACATTGATATGATTATTAAAGACCCTGGCGAGTTCCAGGTAATTTCTTTGTCCGTTGTTTATGATGGTTTGAAAACACCACGTAATATGGTCTACGTCGCCGGCTGCTCCGAACAGCGTGGCCAGCATGTGATGACCGCCATTGAAATCACTGGCCTCGCGCCCGTTGGGCTCAAAACTACCTTTTGGATAATATACTTTGAACGAAGCCACTGCCTTCTCACCGGCCAACGGTGAAATGAGATTGATCAATTCGCGGATCTTTTGCTGGTCAGGCCGGCCAAAAGTCAGCCAAAGTTGAATCGCCAGGTTCAGCTCGACTGGCACCGTGGGCTTGTACAACTCAGGATTGGCAAAGAAATTAATAACCAGTTGATGATTCGCCTCCGTTAGGTCAACCATGGTTTTCCTCCTCTCCTTATTCGGATTATGGTACTCATCGTATGCCAGGAGAATAGCCAGCTTATTGCGATGGATGAGCGCAAATTCGGGATCCTTCCCGGATTCAGCGTCTCCGAAACATTTGGTAATAAATTGAACCAAGTCATCCTTGATCGGATTGCTGAAGTGCTTGTCAAATTCCAAAAGTTGTTTATACACTTCAATAGAAAGGCCTATCCGGCTTTTTAGTTCGAGTCCGGCGAGGTAGGGCAGCAAAGAACCAGGATCATAACGTTCTTCTGTGAGCAAGTAAGTCGCTTTCGTATTATTATCAACCTCCGGACTGGCCAGCAGATTTTTGGCCTGCGCGCGTACCTGTTCAATTACCCGTTCGTTTCTTTTCTGCTCGGCATCATACCAGTAAAACCCGCTCAAAGTGAGCATGATGAAAATAGCAAGGACGGCCGCAATGCGTTGAGTGCCGTATTTCATAAAGGCTCTCGTGACCGCCACTTTCCGCGCACTTCTTCTTAGGAACTCACGGGTATCGGATAATACCTCGCTTGCGTTAATTTCAGTTTGTCCCTTGTTTTCTGCATACCGATTGATCCACCCTGTATTCGGTCTGCATTTTGCATACCAGTTTTCAAAATAAGTAAGGGGTCCGATGGGTAAAAGATAGCCGTTGCTCTTCCCGCTCTTTTTCCATCGGTCGAGTTGCGCTTTAAAATCGAGGTAGGTGGTGTAATATTCAAATTCTGTGTTGGCCCATTCGTCCAATTTGTTCCAATTGCGGATCAGGCTCTCATGGGTGATATCCAAAACGGTGTCTGCGCCGAGCGTATGAGTGGCTGGATCCTCAGTCCTAAAGGGCCGAATGAAAGCATTACCCTCCTCGCGGTAAATACTCAATACGGAACCCGCGACATCGGTTGAGATCCCGGGGGTGTTAATAATATCGGTAATCTGTCTTACCGTCATGCGATTTCTTACCGCACGACTGTTATCGATCTTGGTTAGGCAGGCAAAAGTCAAGGCAACGATTTTTTTTGCATCCTGCTTGGTCACGGGCTTCTCAGGATGAGAAGCGTTGTGATATTCCCAAGCACCTTCATACAAGGAGTTTGCATGAATTTCAATGACTTTGTTAAGGCCAGCGCTTTGGAAATACTCTTGTTTATATTCTGGCAATTCTTTGAACCACTGGAGAAACTTATGCTGGTCATCATCCGGCAACTCATGGGCAGGCATGCCCCCCACCATGGCATAATGGATCAGGTCCATTTCTTCCCGGCCATGATCTGCCGCAAGCCAGATCTGACTGAGGGCATGTTGCAGAATGGGTAATTGATCTATGCCCTCGGCCAAATCGAATACAAGGCGTTCGACCAAACGCTGCGTGATCCGGTTGCCGCTGAGAATCGCAGGCTGTTCGATCACTTGCTTAAGGTCCTTTCGCTTTAAACGGGGAACAAAAAACTGTGAGAATCCAATATACTCAGGCAAACCCCTGAACGCAGCACATTGCCCAATAAAATCCGAACGCATGGTGCACACCACATATACCGGCAGATTTCTCTTCAAGGCGATACGGGCGGTTTCAAGAATCAGGTTAACGACGATCTGTGAGTCTTGAGACAACGACTCATTGAAGAAATTTTCCGGGTTCGTAAAGAATTCCTCGAACTGGTCAACCAGGA
>JAYWDR010000214.1:0-2092 GCA_043779735.1 Cyclobacteriaceae bacterium
TTGACCAACTCCGCAAACTAAGGGGAGACCTCCCCGACGAAGTCCAAGACCTTGAAGACGAAATTGAAGGCTACAAGACCCGTATGACACGGTTCGAAGCCGACCAGAAGGAAGTTGAAGACGGTATTAAGAAAAACAAGGAGAATATTAAGGAATCTGAGAAGCTCGTTAAGAAATACAACGAACAGCAGAAGAACGTCAAAAATAACCGAGAGTTTGATGCTATTACCAAGGAAATAGAACTCCAGGAACTGGAGGTTCAGATCTGTGAAAAGCATATCAAAGAATCCAAAGAAAGAATCGAAGAAAAAAAGGTTGAGATCGGAAAGCTGGAAGCTTTAATAAAAGAACGCAGTGATGATCTCGAGAACAAGAAAAAAGAGCTGGAGGAAATCTCAAATGAAAGCCAGGAGGAAGAGAAAAAATTATTGAGCGAGCGTGAAAAGGCTGCCAAGAAGATCGAAGATAAATTTTTGAAATATTACGAACGCCTGCGCATTAATTTGTCCAATGGTCTTGCCGTGGTTCGGGTCGTGAGGGGAGCAGCAGAAGGCTGTAATATTATAATCCCTCCCCAGAAAATCGCTGAGATCCGGGAGAAAAAGAAAATCGTAATTGATGAGCACTCTGGCCGAATTCTGGCGGATGTAGACATGGAGTCAATGGAAGAAGAAGTGAAGCCCAAAAAAGCCGCGCCCGCCAGACGGGCTAAGAAAGTTGGCTAAACTGAAAGTAAAATATATGATTAAAAAGGCAGTCGCAACGGTCTGCTTTTTTTTATTTATCACCATGCGGGGTCTTGCCACCGACAATATTTGGCAATTTGACCCAGCCCTGGACCATATTTATAAGCTTGTACTGGAATTACAAACCGACAAAGCCTATGCCGAGCTTGCTCAACTGAAAAACGCTAATGAGTTTCACAAAATCTACGTCCAGAGTTTTTTGGAAACCGTGGACATCCTCATCACAGAAGATGAAGATCGTTTTGAAAAATTAAATGAGATCTTCAAACAGAGAATCGAAAAAATTTCTCTACTGCCCGATTCGCCAGAAAAATTTTTTCTCAAAGCTGAATTAAGTTTACAACGGGGATTTAACCTGTTGAACCTGAGTCAGGAATTGAATGCGGTGCTGGCCATCCGTCAGTCCTATCAGTCTACCCAGGAGTGCATTAAAAAATACCCATCCTTCATCCCGATAAAAAAAACGTATGGTGTTATCCAGGTGATGGTCGGTTCCGTACCAGAAAAATACCAGTGGTTTATGAGTTTGCTGGGTATGCGGGGCTCGGTAAAAGTCGGACAAAAGCATTTGGAAGAACTGCGACTCTCAAAGTCTTCACTTAATCAGGAAGCTACCATTCTGTTTTTTACCATTAAGGGATTCATCAATCAACAATTTGGTGAGTCTGCCAAAGGTTTTCATGACAGCCTTCAGAAAGATCCGGATAACAAACTGTTGCTGTTTCTGGACATTACTATGCTGATGAAAGACTCCCAAAGTGAAGAGGCTTTGAAATTAATGGAAACACTGGACAAACAGCCTCAGGGAATATCCTTGCTGTACATTGAATATTTGCGTGGAGAAGCACTCCTGGAGCGAGGCGATTATCTGCATTCCATTCATGCCTATCAAAAGTTTCTAAAGGGATATAAAAGTCAGAGTTACAAGAAAGACTCCAATTTTAAGATTGCCCTCAGCTATTATCTGATGGGCAATATGGAAAATGCCCAAAAATATTTTGAGATCGCCAGGAAGACCGGCAAGACTACAGCGGACCCCGATAAATACGCCGCTGTCATGCTGCAGGAACGCATTTTCCCTAATGCTAAAATTCTAAAAGCCCGGTTTTTTACCGATGGCGGATACTACAAAGAGGCCCGAGAAATGCTTCACTCCATCTCCCCAGCCGATCTTCCCACAAAAAAAGATGCTACCGAATTCTATTATCGCAGGGGCAGATTGGCGCACAAAACCCAGGATATTCCAGCCGCTAAATTATTCTATCAGCAGACGATCGACATGACGGGCTCTAATCCATGGTACTTCGCTCCCAATGCAGCCCTTCAGCTTGGCTATATCAGTCAGT
>JAYWDR010000215.1:0-2084 GCA_043779735.1 Cyclobacteriaceae bacterium
GGAGAAATTTGCAAGACATCTTGCCTTATCCCCGACGGAGGTTCCTGTAAGTTCAGTGGATGAGCGATTCATAAAGAAGTCCCTGGAGACAGTAGAAAGATTTATGAGCGATTCATCATTTGGCGTCACGCTTTTCGCTCAGGAGATGGGTGTAAGTCATACTCAGTTGTCCCGTAAACTTCACGCCCTTACTGGCCTCAATCCGAACGAATTCATTCGCCATTTGCGCCTGTTGCGCGCGGCCGATCTCATGCGGCAAAATGCAGGCAACGTTGCTGAAATAACGTATTTAGTGGGCTTCAACAATCTTTCTTATTTCTCGAAAGTATTCAAAGAGAAGTTCGGTGTTACCCCGCTTGAGTACCTGAAAAATCCTCCCAAAGCCTCCAATTTGAGCAAAAGTGTTAGTTAATGCCTGATCTGCGTTAGCACACCCCTTCCGTTTTTTCTGAGTTTTGTGTCGGCTTAGCTGAAAGACAGCCCGAACAGTCCTAACCAAAACTCAATCATTATGAACTCAGTACTAAAAGTTATCGCCTTTGGAATTACTCTCCTGGGGCTAACCAGTTGTGCCACCATTGTTGGCGGCAGCAGGTACATAGCGCGCGTTATCGTACCAAATCGCCCCAACGCGACAATCAAATACCAGGGTATCATTCTGGGATCAGGCACTGCCACTATGAAGGTACATCGGTCGAAGGCAAATGCATTTTCAGTTTCCGTTAAAGAAGACGGTTACAATGAGCAAACTTTTAATTTTTCACAGCGAACGTTTAGAGGTTGGGCTTTCTTTGGTACCATCGTTGTCTGGACTGGCGCGGCCGGAAGTATTCCCCTGCCATGGGGCGCAGTGGTTGACTTGAGCACCGGGGCACTGTGGAAACCAAACATCAATGAGAAAGGTGTATCAAAAATGGATCATAAGAATTACATTTATTCACTTGACTATAAGGCGGAAAAAAGCAACGTAGTAGTTCAAAAGTAGAAGTTGCGGAAAAGATCAGGCCTGGCAAGTGAGTCGAGCAGGCAGCCATAAAATAAAAACAGGTGTCACGATAAGTAAAAACAATTCCTTTCTTTATTAAGATAATCACCAGCCAGCAAAAGCTCCACACCCATATGAAAAAGACAATCATTACCCTAATGACATGTACTATTGCAACACTTAGCTTTGCGCAAATCAACAAAGACGCCTGGCTTAGCGGCGCCTCCTCCACTTTAGGCTACAATAGTTATTCATCCAAGTCCGGTTCAGATTTGATCATTTTCAATGTGACCTTAAAAGAAGGCTATTTTATCGCTAATAATTTATTGTTTGGAATAAACCTTGCACATTTCGGGTCCAGCACATCATCTTCGGGCTCATCTGGTTCATCCTCCTCCTATACGCTGACTTCCATCGGTATCTTTTCTCGTTATTATCTTCCAAAGAACATCTTCATCGGTGTAGGCATCAACTCAACTTCATATTCGAACACCAATGGATCATTTACCAGATCAAACAGTAACAGCAGTCGCAGCACAACTTTTCCTTTGGAACTTGGTGTAGCAGCGTTCATCTCAAAGAGCTTCGCCCTTGAACCTTCTCTTAACTATATCAAAGCAGATGATAGTGTAGGATTAATTTACAATGGTACAGCTTCGGTTGCAGGAGTCACATCCTCAATAGGAATTAATCTTGGATTGACATTCTATCTGAACAGAAATTGAACGGTCTGGATAGAACATGTAAGATACTCTTCAAAGACTGTTTTGAATGACTTTAGCTTTGAGGGTACAAATAAAAACGCTTATGATTCATTTATCGCCGGAGCTGGAATTTTGTCGCACCAAATGACTTTCGAAGACTTCCATGGAAGTTCGGTTGGTCTACCCCTGGAGGTTGGTTATGGAACTTGTCTCCCTATCATGGATTTTGATTTTATTATCGGACTGGACTTTACCTCAGCACCTGCAGAAAGTAATACCAGACTCTCTCCCGTGCCACCCCTCAAGGAAATTGATTTTAGTGGAGTCTCATTTGGCATTCGCATCACACCGTACTTGGGAAAATTTCTGAATTGACCTTTATAGCACAGAACGAT
>JAYWDR010000216.1:0-2075 GCA_043779735.1 Cyclobacteriaceae bacterium
CTAATCCCCATTCAATTTTTAGAACCAAAACCATGAAAAACCTCCTATTTGTAGCATGCATCCTTTCAACCTTTGCCATCACAGCGCAGGACCTTGCAGAACTAGACAGACGCAAAGGCTTTAAAGATCTAAAATTAGGTAGCCATATTGATAGTGTAAAAGGTGCCTCTTTTAAGAAGGATGTAAAAGAAAAGAATGAATTTCCGGCGAAACTTTATCTGGTAGATAATGATGAATACAAATCCATCGGAGAAGTAAAGGTGAAGAAGGTAGAAGCAAAAACGTATAAGAATATTGTGTACGAAATTATTGTAATCACAACCAAAGACCAGCGACTTATGAAGGGTATGGAAAAATCGTTTGGCAAGCCTACGTATATCATTGTGACGGACACGTATAATTGGAAAACCGATAGCCTGAGCCTGACCTTCAAGGACCATTCCAAAAATGAGCTGCGCCTCACCTACCGCTATTACCCGGTCTTGAAAATGATGCAGGTCGACAAAGGAAAGAAAATCGATGAAATTGCTACCGACTTCTAGGATTTGTAACTAATCCTGTAAATCACATTCGCGTAATCGTCACTCACAAGCATCGACCCATCTGGCATCAGCAGTACATCGACAGGACGGCCCCATACTTTTTGGGTCGCCTCATCCATCCAGCCGCTGGCAAAGGTCTCATAGCTTGTAGCCTTGCCGCTGGATACTCTCACCAGACTTAGCCGGTAGCCAATTTTCTTGCTCCGATTCCAGGAGCCGTGTTCAGCTATAAAAATAGTGCCTTTATAGGTATTGGGGAACATCGAGGCGGTATAAAATTTTAGCCCTAGGGGGGCCACGTGGGGTCCAAGATTTTGCGCAGGCTTTGTGAAATCGCTACATGGTCTCTTGCTTCCAAATTCAGGGTCTTTGATTGTACCCCCATGGCAATACGGGTAACCGAAATGCATCCCGGCCCTAGGCGCAGTATTTAATTCACAGGGAGGAACATCTTCTCCCAGCATATCACGGCCATTGTCGGTGAACCAAATTTCTTTTGAATCAGGATGCCACGCAAAGCCTACTGTATTGCGCACACCGCTGGCAAACACTTCCATACCGCTGCCATCCGGGTTCATCCGTGTAATGCTCGCGTACACAGGTTCTTTTGGCTCACAAAGGTTGCATGGGGCTCCTACTGGAACATACAGTTTGCCATCAGGCCCGAAAGCAATGTACTTCCAGCCATGGTGAGTCTCCGTGGGATACTTGTCGTACACCGTTATAGGCTTAGCTGGCTTCGAGAGATTTGCCTCTATGCCAGGAAACTTGGAAATCTTGCTGACTTCTGCCACAAATAAATCTCCATCCTTAAAAGCCACACCGTTCGGCTTATTCATTCCGGAGGCAATCACCCATTTTTTATCCGCGATGTAGTCGCCATCAGTATCTTGCAATGCATATACCTTATCCTCATCCTTATTTCCAACAAACAATGTACCGGAAGGACTCAATACCATCGACCGGGCGTTTTCTACTTCAGCGAATACTGAGATCGTAAATCCTGCCGGAAGCTTGATGCTATTCAGTGGCAGTTTGCTGCTTGCCTCTGTGATGGCTGGCACGGAGGTGTCAACAGACTCTGTAGCTGGGGCTATTGGAAGGGTTTCCTTTACAGATTTTGTGGAATTGTTACAGCACAATGCCAGTATGCCAAGAATTGGTAGGATTAGGAAGGTCTTCATCGCAGAATGATTTTGCTGCAAGGTAATGGATACTCATGGTTTGGATGGGTCAATGATGGGATTTCTTGCCCGCTTAAGTAGTATCTTTGTGGCATTTTTCAGAAAGGCACAAACCATTCATGATTTCGATCTCGAACATCTCCTACTTTATCGGCGGCAGAGCACTCTACCTCAACGCCTCCATGTTTATTAAACCCAATGACAAGATCGGACTAATTGGTCTCAACGGGAGGGGAAAATCAACGTTGCTCAAACTCATTTACGGCGAAATAAAAGTGGATGAAGGCAGCATCAGTAAAGCAAAGGATTGCTCCATTGGGTTCCTCAACCAGGACCTACTATCCTTCCA
>JAYWDR010000217.1:0-6231 GCA_043779735.1 Cyclobacteriaceae bacterium
GTGCGTGTAAGGTCGGCACTGTAATTGGCATACTCCGCTCCTACATCGAGCAAAAGCAGGTCGCCGTTTTTGCATGGCCGGCTGTTTTCAATGTAGTGAAGGCACACGTTGTTTTCTCCAGAGGCGATGATGGGACTGTAGGCATGCCCACGGGATCCGTTTCTCACAAACTCATGAATGTATTCAGCTTCCACCTCATACTCGTAAACGCCGGGTTTCAGGAATTTGAGCACCCTTCGGAAACCTTTCTCAGTAATGTCCACAGCCTTTTGAATCAACGCCAATTCCTGAGATTGTTTCACTGCCCGGAGCGCCGACATGACTTTCGCCACCCGCTCATAACGGTGGAGTGGATACTTTGAGCGGCACCATTCTACAAACCGTGCATCACGTGTCTGCACCACCACGTCCGAGCGATAATGCTCATTGGAATTCAAGTAAACATATTCCACGCCCCCCATGACCATCATGTGATGGAACCATTTATGGAAATCGTACAACCAAATAATGGTTTCAATGCCCGATGCAACCGTTGCTTCACGCTTGGTCAATTTGTGACCCTCCCATTTCTCCAGATGCTCGTTGGGTTCTCGAAGAAACAGCACCTCACGAAACTTCTTTTCGGGGAAGTCCGGGCAAATGACCAGGATGCTCTCTTCCTGATTAACGCCCGTGAGATAAAACAAATCACTATTCTGCCGGAAGGGCAAGGTGCCATCAGCAGTCGTTGGCATAATGTCGTTGGAATTAAATACCGCAAGAGAGGCAGGCTTAAGTTCTTTCACCAATCGTGTTCGGTTGGCAATGAAAAGTTGACGATCAATACTTTCTTTGCGCATAATCAAATAGCTTTTTGTTGGTGGTTACGGGTGGAAAGTTACTGAAATCCATCCATGTTGGAAAAGGGCTGGAAGGTTAAAATGCCCCACATGACGTGATACGGCAACATTCGCTAGCTTTACTTTTGATAACTACGAAGCATGAAAAAATTCCTCACTACCGGAGCGATTGTTATTTCTTTGGTGTATTCATCCTGCAACAAATCGAGTGATCCAGTATTAACCAGAGGCCAATTGTTGGCAAGTCCAAAAGGATGGATCACCACAGCCATTACCATCAACCCTGAAATATTTGGTTCGGCAGATTTTTTCGCATCATACACAGCCTGCAACAAAGACGACATTCTTTTCTTCACTTCAGAAGGAAACTATCGAAGAGAAGAAGGTGCCACGAAGTGCAGTCCAGCCGATCCCACCATCTGGGACCAGGGGACCTGGAAATTAAATTCAGACAAAACGACAATTACTGAAACCTCGTTCTCTTCTGGCCCAGTAACTTATACCATATTGGAACTGACTTCAAGCATCTTTAAGATAACGCGTGAGCAGCCAGTTGACTCCATCAACTATGTGTTCACCATCACCTCCTCAGCAGTGAAATAGTGTTCGCCTACATGCCATGTTGTTTGAGTCGAGAACAAATTGTTAACTTATGTCCGTTATGAAAAAAACGCTATTTATCGTTGCTGTACTTGTCTCTGTGTTCGCGACCGCGCAACAAAAATATCAGCCCTCTCTCGAAAACTTGAAATCCAGGGAATGGTTTCAAGATGCCAAGTTTGGGTTGTTTATCCACTGGGGCGTATACAGTGTCCTTGGTGATGGGGAATGGGTAATGAACAACCAACGTATTCCCATCAAGACCTATGAAAAGCTTCCTGCCTTTTTCAATCCCACCCAATTTGATCCCAAAGAGTGGGTGCAGATGGCGAAAGATGCCGGCATGAGATACATCACCATTACGAGCAAGCACCACGATGGATTTGCAATGTTTGACTCAAAGGTTTCAGACTACACGATTGTCAAGAAAACACCCTATGCAAAGGATGTTCTGAAAATGCTGGCCGATGAGTGTCACCGCCAGGGAATCAAGCTATTCTTTTATCACTCGCAACTGGATTGGCATCATCCAGATTATTTCCCGCGAGGCTTTACAGGTGCCTCCTATACGGGCCGCGAAGAAAAAGGTGATATGAACCATTATCTCGATTACATGGACACACAGCTTTCAGAACTCCTCACAAACTATGGCGAGGTAGGAGGCATCTGGTTCGATGGGATGTGGGACAAGAAAGAGGCTGACTGGCGACTACGCAAGACCTATGATCTCATCCATACGTTGCAACCCGCCGCCATGGTTGGCAGCAATCACCACCTGGCCCCATTTGACGGAGAGGATTTTCAAATGTTTGAAAAAGATTTGCCCGGGAATAACACTACCGGATTTTCCGGCGATCAAAAAGTCGGTGACCTCCCAAAAGAAACATGCGAGACCATTAACAACAGTTGGGGATTTTCGTTGCAAGACCAACTCAACAAGTCCAAAAAAGACTTGATCCAATACATGATAAAATCGGCTGGCTACAGTGCCAATTTCCTATTGAATGTTGGGCCGATGCCGAATGGTAAAATACAGCCTGAACATGTGGCCTTGCTAAAAGAAATGGGCGAATGGATGAACATCTATGGCGAGACAATCTATGGAACCAGGGGCGGCCCTCTCTCCGCACGTAACTGGGGTGTGACCACCCAAAAAGGAAATAAAATCTATGTGCACATACTGAACTGGCAAGATGAGGCGCTTACCCTGCCCCGACTAGGTAAGAAGGTGGTTGCAGTCAGAATGTTTGCAGACAAAACTCCTGTCAAATTCCAGGAAAATGATTTCGGATTAAGTCTAGTCGTGCCTATTGCCAAGAGAAATGAAATAGATACCATCCTGGAGCTAGAGGTGAAATAGATATGAATCTGAATTCCGGTGTGTAACCAGCAATCCACCCTTCCGTATCCAGCATTTACTTGCTCTCCCCGGCCGGGTCGTTCACATCATCGGTGCCCACATAGTTAAGAAGGACAAAAGTCCCCAGCATTCCAGAGAATATCCCTTCCAGGGCCACTATGAAGGACGCTATATAAGGATTGAGGTAGTGACCCATTGGTTCATTGTCAATGATAGACTGCATCAAATCTGTATCCACCTGCATATAGATAAACATAAAGACAGCAAAGATGGCAGATCCCATGGCTCCGGTGGCGACCCCAGTAATCAGGCCGCGGAAGTAATTTAAATGGTCAGCATGCGAGCTTCTGAATTTCTTCAGGGCATAAAAAACCCCAGCAGACTGGATTAATAAGTTGAGAACACGCAATTCCACATGATGGTGCAATCCCAGGATCCTCATCACAAGAAAAAATACAATCATACCGCCGGCTATTTTGATGCCGTAATTTTCAGGGATGCGGTTCGGATCTGTAAATAAGCTCATAAGCCGTGGGTTTATCAGTGTTCAAATTTTCGATTTTTTAGCAGAAATGCAAACATAACCTTCCTGAATCTCCTATAACTTCGCTATCCGGCCTTAAATAAGCATCAAACCGGCCATCTCGTTTCATGCAGAACAAAATGGCCGGCCAAATACCTTTTCTGGCAGGTTATTTCTTCGGAAAATTCGGATCAGCCATAACTTCAAGCATTTGCTTTGTATGGCGCTCAGTATGTCCAGACATAAATAATACAACCTGATAGGTGTCCATCACACCGAAAGGTGTTTGCGCATAGTGATTACGCATATCATCCTTCGTGGCGTTCACATAATCAATGTGGCTCTTGCGTTTAGAGCTAAACTCTTTCATGATCCCATCCAGGGAGCCAAATTTGTTGGATGGCACAAACGCTTCTGACGTCTTTACCTTGTTACTGCGGTCGGTAATTGCTTTGATCACAGCGTCATCGGACATCTTTACTTCACCTCGTTTGGCCGGATCAGCAGGGGGTTTCATTCCGCCATCTACCATGCCCCAAATCAAGCCTTCGGAAATAGCAATGTGTTCTGCGCACTCAATTACAGACCACGACGTAGGGCTGCTCTTAAAGTTTAATTGGGCCGCGCTAAGGCCCTTCATCGTTTTTAACATAAACTCTTGCGACTTATTCAACTGATCAGCCGCAAATTTGCGCTCCGTTGCCGTGAGCAGGGTGTCGGCTGGAGTAAAGCTAAACAATGCCAACACCGCCAGTGATTGGAATAATTTTTTCATAAGATTTGGTTTTAATTATTGTGTATGTAATTATAATAGGTAAATCAAATGCGATGTAGCCCTGGAAGACGAGGCCCAAACAGGAAGTTCGGGATTTTTCTTTTAAAAAAAAATGGGTATGGCAGGTAATACCAAGAAGTCCCTATTCAACCCAATTAAGCCTACTCAACCTCCTCATGATCTCTTGATAACAGATTCCGCTCCTTCCATTTTTTAAGCTCCTCACCTCTTTTTTTCAAGTCCCCGGCAGTTGGGGTATAGTTAATTAACCGCCCCAGGTCCGGCTGCCCTGAGTCCACCCAGGCGGTGTACCAAAGATCTCCTGTCATTTTGATGCTTGCCCGAAATTGCCGTTCGACCATTCCGCCCAGTCTCTGATGATAGTGCCTTGAGAAGGCAATGGAATAGACTTTAATCGTCTGCTTACCCTTCGTATCATAGTTGAATTTCGCTGTGGAGGTCTCTGACAATAGCTTCTCTTCTCTTAATACTGAGTCTACCAGCGCAAAGGAATTGCGCACTGCATTCCAGGCTGCCTGTTGCGGATCATCCAGGTGAGAGGCCCTTCCCACAAAAAAATCATATTCACCAAAGAACAATTCCGGTAAACGGGATTCCCAAAAGGCATGAATACCATGTTGTCCTGTAAGCTGACCATTGTGATTGCGAGTGGTGTGGAGCGGTACGTGGGCGTCGGCAACATAATGCCCCAACTCTGCTGACACCCGAAGAATATTTGCAGGGTCGTTCAGCAAGAATGCTTCCTTCAATTGGTTAAACATTCGCACGATATGCCAGGGCACGATGCCATGTGCCATCAGTGTATCTTCGCCAAGTTCCTCTACGGCCTTCTTCCAGTATTTAGGCAGCTTCACCCATGCGCTGTCGCCATAATCTTCAAAGTCGATATAGTGACGGGGTGCTTCTTCAGGCACAGAATACCGCCTACTATCAGGATACGTAGAGGCTTCTGTGAGGTACTGGATATTCTTTTTGTAGAATCCGATCATGTCCGGTGGCAGCGTAAACACCGCTAGTCTGTTGATTTTCTGATGCCCAAAGAATCCCCATCCCGGAAAGGCCAGCAGCGATGCCAATAAAATGACTTTCAGAGTAGGTCTCATCAGGTTATCTTTCGCCCGACGAAATTACCATATCATGAGAAAATCCGTTTTCATTTTTCTGCTGGTTATCCAGACAATCGTTAAGGCCTCCGATCCGTATCCCCGAAATGAATCCATCGACATACGTCACTATCAATTCCGGCTTATGCTCAATGACACTACGGATCGTATTGGTGGCGAGACACGCATAGACGTCCGCTTCAAAAAATCAGCATCCTCCGTAGAATTTGACCTGGCTAGTCTTAATCAGGAGGGGAAAGGGATGACAGTGAGCCTTGTCAGCATCGACAACCAATCATTAATATTTGTCCATCTGAATAACCGGCTTACCATCCAGTTCACAGAACTAGTGCAGGCAGGGACAGAAAAAAAGATCATTATTTTCTATGCAGGCATCCCTGCAGCAGGACTGATCATCCGCAAAAACAAATTCGGCGACCGTGGTTTCTTTGGAGACAATTGGCCTAACCGCGCCCATCATTGGTTGCCTACCATCGACCACCCTTACGACAAGGCCACCTGTGAATTTATCATAATAGCACCGGAACATTATACGGTAGTGGCCACCGGCGAAAAACTGGAAGAAAGCGCCTTGGAAAGAAAACTGAAACTCACGCATTGGAAGACTTCCGTGCTACTGCCTACCAAAGTGATGACCATGGGTGCGGCCCGGTTTGCCATCAAGAATGAAGGCAGGGTCAATGACGTGCCCCTGCAAACGTGGGTCTATCCACAAAATCGCGTTGAAGGATTTTCAGATTATGCCATTGCGGCCAAGCCGCTGGATTACTTCAGCAAGACCATAGCTCCCTATCCCTTTGAAAAACTGGCCAATGTTCAATCCACCACTTTGTACGGTGGGCTGGAAAATGCAGGCAACATCTTCTACTATGAAAACTCAGTGACGGGAAAAGGGAATATGGAAGAACTTATGGCCCACGAAATTGCTCACCAATGGTTTGGTAATTCTGTCTCAGAAGCAGATTGGCATCACGTGTGGTTAAGCGAAG
>JAYWDR010000218.1:0-2067 GCA_043779735.1 Cyclobacteriaceae bacterium
TCAAAATCTTCTCTGAAATATTTAAGAGCACTTTGCAAAGGCTCCATGGCCCCCGGGGCAAATGCGCAAAATGTATTTCCAGGGCCCAGGTACTTGGTATGAAATTCAAGCAACTTGATATCCTCAGGTCGCCCCTCTCCGTTTTCAATGGAGGTGAGTATCTTCTCTACCCAGGGCAGACCTTCGCGGCACGGTGTGCAAAACCCACACGATTCTTGCGCGAAGAAGTGTTCGAGGTTTTTCACAAACCCGACTGGACAAGTTTTATCATCCATCACTACGATCGTTCCTGTTCCCAAACGACTTCCCGCAGCAGCGACGGAAGTGTAATCCATCTTCACGTCCAGGTGTTCTTCCACAAGAAAATCGGTAGACGCACCTCCCGGTAGGGCTCCGCGAAACTTCAGCCCGTCTTTCATACCACCGGCATGTTCTTCAATCAATTCCCGAAGCGTAACTCCCATTGGTAATTCCCAGGCCCCCGGCTTTTTCACCTTGCCGCTTACTCCATAGAGCTTTGTTCCCGTATCCTCCGTAAGGCTCAACTTCTTAAACCACGCGGCGCCCTTGTTAATAATGTGTGGCAGGCAACAAAGTGTCTCAACATTATTCACAATCGTAGGCTTACCAAACAAACCACTCACTTGAGGGAATGGCGGCTTTGCTCTTGGTGTAGCCCGCTTTCCTTCCAACGAATTAAGCATGGCTGTCTCCTCACCGCACATGTACCTTCCAACACCTGTATGCAGATGCATAGCGAGGTCAAAACCAGAACCTAAAATATTTTTCCCCAGGTATCCCGCCTCCTCTGCTTCAGCAATAGCTTGAAGGAGGGCGTGGGCTGCGGTTTTATATGCCCATCGCAAATAAATAAAGGAGGTATCAGCCTGGATTGCGTAGGCAGCTACAATCATACCTTCGATTAATTGATGCGGTGTGCTTTCCAATAGTATGCGGTCTTTGAAGGTGCCAGGCTCCATCTCATCCGCATTGGCAACCAGGTATTTTGGTTTGGAGGCATCCAGTGGTACAAAGCTCCATTTCAATCCCGTTCCGAATCCAGCACCACCTCTTCCTCTTAAGTTGGAATCTTTAACAAGCGTTTGTACCTCTGCCGGCGACATCTTTAAAATTTTCCGCACAGACTGATAGCCCCCCACTTGCTCATACTCCTTAAGTGTGAGTGGTCTCTTGTCTTGGCGGATGTGCTCTGTTAACGGCTTCTCCATTGCTCTATTTGGTATTCAGTATTCGGTAATCAGTAACTGCAAACCGATTACCGATTACCATTTCTATACTTCTTCAATATTTCATCCAATTGATCAATCGTTACATTTCTATATAAGTCACTATCAATCATCAATGCCGGGGCGCAGTCGCAAGTGCCCAAACAACAATTTGGTAAAATGGTGAATTGGCCGTCTGCCGTGGTCTCACCGAATTTTATGCCCAGCCGCCCGAAGAGCTGATCGCGTAAATTTTCATACCCCATGACCCAGCAACTGATACTATCACACACTAAAATCACATGCTTGCCGACTTCCTTTCGGAAGATCAGGTTGTAGAAGGTAGCCACCGAATCCAATTCTGCTTCACTCATGTCCAGGTATAGTGCCACGTCGCGTAAACTTTCATCCGATACCCACCTCCGATGCTCCTGTACTACTTTCAGCGCCTCCACGCAGGCTGCTTTCTTGTAGGGAACAAGTTGGATGGCCTTTTCTATCTCGTGTTTCTCTTCCGTCGTTAACATTCTCTGTTTCTATTTTTTTCCTGGAGTTGACAATAAAGTAAACTCATCACGACTTGCCAAATTCATCTTTTTCTCTTCTCGTATTCTTTGCGTCCTGGCGCCTTTGAAGTAAAACATGAACCGCAGGGACGCAGAGCTGCAAAGGGACTCGTTAGGAACAGAAAATTGTTCAGTTACATTGTTCATGAATACTCTTTTTCGTCAGTCTCAGAAATTACCGATCAACATCAGCCAGTACATAATCCATTGCCCCCAAAATACTCAGCATATCCGCCACGGTGTAGCCCTTGCTGATGTAGGGCAACATTTGCATA
>JAYWDR010000219.1:0-2065 GCA_043779735.1 Cyclobacteriaceae bacterium
AAACTTTTCCTTAGTGATTTCCTCCTCCATAGCCATTTTAACCTTTCATTTCATGATTCCTCATTTAGACGAATTCAAAGTTATTGCTATTCCGAAATAGGCAGCTTCCCTACAACTTAATTTTGGACTCCAGGACAGAATCATCCGGCTCATTCAATACTATGTAGCGCTCGATATCAATCAGACCAGCCCACGCGTTCGCATATCCTGAATACAGGTCACAAAGAAATCACAACGAATCCACAAAGCACACAACGTTGATTCAATATTTCCTAGTGATCATTGTGCCTTCTTCGTGGACCTTATGACCTTGCATTTAGAAAAATTCCTTTGGCACTCACTTTCGTTTCGGGAGAGGAAAAAATGAAGAGGTTGATTTTTGATACTCCACAAATGCCTGTCCCCTCGACTTAAGCATAGACGCTTCCGTGTACTTAATGCCAGTAACCTGTGTCAGGAAATAGTACATCGCCAATGGACAGAGAATCGTGACGAATCCCCATGCCGAACCCAACGCCATAATGAAAAAAGAAACCCACACCAGCCACTCAAAAAAATAATTGGGATGGCGCGAGTAGTACCAGAGTCCACGGTCACAGATTTTTCCTTTGTTGGATGGGTCCTCTTTGAATTTTCTCAGTTGATCATCTGCGAGGCTTTCGCCCACCACCGCCATCAGCCATACAACCACTCCGATGTACTCATAAAAATTTAGCGAAGGCGTAGTATTGAGCATCAACAGCGCAAAAGGGAACGAAAGCAGAACTGCGAGTGCCGCCTGGAAATAGTAAAACCGCAGCATCAATATATTTTGGTTGTCTCCCCACAGCTTTCGCAATGCCGTGTACCGCACATCTTCCGGTTTGCCGATAGTGCGTGAATACAAATAGGCCGCGAGACGCAAACCCCATACGGAAACCATCACCAGTATCAACAATTGCCGAACCGCATACCCGTTGATCAGAACAAAATAAACCATGGCCAGCAGCGGGTAGCTCACCGACCAGACAGTATCTACTATCGCCGCGTTTTTTGTCCTGAGCTGAATGAGCCAGGTTATGGTAAACAGGATGGCAATGACAACAGCGCTTAACCCCATCACTGGAAGGATTTCATTCATGATTGAACGGGTTTTGGTTTTAAGATTGCATCAACACCTTCTGAAGGCTGGAGTGAAAACAATTGGATCAGAACATAGCCAATGGTTCCGATGCTTCCCAGGCAGAAGAACAAAACCGCCCACAGTATTTTTACTGCAATACCCCTCTCACGGTAAAGCACCCACAAGTAAATTACCAGAACATTGGCATAGAAGTCCCATAAAGTGGCCTGCATCCAGGGTATGGCCGCGAGGAAATTCCATTCTTTATATAAGCTGCTTGCGAGGCTGGTGGAAACTACAATGTACACCATGAACAGCCAGCCCAGGCTAAGAAAAATCTTCAGAAAGGAAACCATAGCATTATTTTTAGTAAACTTACGAATTCATGCATTGCGCTTGTCAGTAATTCGAGAATATGATGTTTGTGTTGCAAATAAACATGGGAGACTAATCCATCATTTATTGATTCACTCAGATATACAACGTTTCAATTAAATTCAAGGTCATGAATTCAAAATTTACACGCCTGCTACTCTTCATCCGAATGGTCCCGATGGTTATCGGGATCGGGATGAGCACCTGGTCAATTGGGCAACTAATGTATTCCCCGGATCCAAAAAAAGTCCAGGCATTCGATCAGTATGTTGAAAACGCCCGCAAGCAATGGGAGGTGCCCGGTCTTGCTGTGGCTGTGGTTAAAGATGGGAAAGTGATTCTTAAGAAAGGCTATGGAGTCAGGGAGATAGGCAAGCCAGATCCTGTGAACACCCAAACCTTGTTCGCGTGTGCTTCCACGACAAAGGCCATGACTGCCACCTGTATGGGCATGCTCGTGGACGAGGGAAAAGTAAAATGGGACGATCTTGTGGTGACTTACCTTCCTGAGCTGCAACTCTACGATCCATCGGTGACCCGTGAAATTAAGATCCGCGACTTGTTCATCCACGACACCGGGTTGGGTAA
>JAYWDR010000220.1:0-2059 GCA_043779735.1 Cyclobacteriaceae bacterium
TGCGAGAGCAGGTGTTTGCGGAATTTCAGATGTGAGAACAAAAAATTTTCTTTCTTATCAAAATCAGAAGAAACAAATTTTAGACGTTCGTCAAAGTCAAGGCTTAGTTCATTGGCTACATGATAGACCGAACAGGGTGTTGGGACCTTATTGATCTTCAGCAGATGCATAAATTCTTCAAACTCCTTTTGAAGTCTGATGCCAACAGGCTCATGCAAATCCACCTGCCAGAATTCAACTTCCCCTCCGGGATAAAGCTTTTCTTTGAAAGTCCGGTAAAGGGTTTCCATCCTGAAAAGATCCTGGCTCTTCACAATGATATCTGCTTCACCCCCGGGATACCGCTTAATAACACTTTCTAATTTTACCAGAGAGCCCAGCTTTTCAATGTTCTGCGTGTGATTAAAATAAATTCCAAAGGAAATATCCCTCTCTTCAGCATCCTGCAAAAGCTGACGGTAGCGTGGCTCAAATATATGGAGGGGTACCATTTCTCCTGGCAAAGGGAAGATTGTTAGGGGAAACATGGGAATGCGAACGCGATCGGACATATGACTATAACACCAAAGTTATGGGAAAGTTATTCCATCAAAAACTTATCAAATAATTAGGTTGCACATTAAATTGACTCTTTAGGTGCTTTTCTCCTGGTAAAAAGGACAAATTGATCAGAAAAGAATACCCAGCCACTATACCCCCCAGCCGTTGTACCATCTGCCCGGCGGCAGCGGCCGTACCCCCGGTAGCCAATAGGTCGTCGTGAATGATGATACGGCTCCCCTTCCCGAAAGCATCCTCATGCATTTCGATTTTAGCTTGCCCATATTCCAATGAATATTCCTGAGTTATCTTTTCGTAGGGAAGCTTCCCGGCTTTCCTTACCGGGATGAACGGGATCTGCAACTCATGTGCTAAGAGTATTCCAAAAATAAAACCGCGTGCCTCCACGGCGGCAATGGCATCAGGTTTAAGAGGAAGTAATTGTTGTACCATTGCATCCACAATTTCGTCCCGAACAGAAGGATTTGCTAATAATGGAGTAATGTCCTTGAAAATTATACCCGGCCTGGGGAAGTCAGGAACATCCCGCAAGAGAGTCCTTATTTTATCCAATAGTGTCATAGGCGGCAAAATAGTAAATTTACGGATTGCAAGATGACTCTTAACCGATAAACTAAAATGAAAATTGTAACCCGCAGGTTGTTGGATGAAGTATATGAATCAACCAATGAGAATGGGAATAAAGTCACCATCGATATGCGAAAAAAAGAAGAGAAGGCCAATCTCTCTCCCACCGAGCTCGTTCTTTCCGCCTTGGCTGGGTGTGCAGCCGTTGATATTGTAAGTATGCTAAAGAAAAGGAAAAAGAGCTTGGATTCATTTACCATAGAAACCGATGGGACCCGTCGCGAAGGCCCCCCCCGCTACTTAACGCACATTCACTGCAAGTACGTTGTCACCTCGCGGGATGTCAATGAGGAGGAACTAACAAAGACTGCTGCACTTACACTGGAAAAATATTGTTCGGTAGCTTCATCCCTTAAAGCAGAAATTACGTTTTCAGTTGAAGTTATCCGACCTTGATTCATACTATTTAAAGTGCCTGTCGCTGGCATTGGCGCTGATACATATTGGAATTGCCCTTGTTATTTACCATAAGTATTTCTACGAGTTTGAATTCAATTCGGAAATAAATTCAGAAAAGTAATTTAAGCCAAAGTGGAGATAGGTATAAAAGGTTTCCCGCAGCCAAGGATAAGCTTCGCCGTCTCCGCCCAGAGTGCAAGAGTCACACAATAATTTTCCCATTCAATATTACTTTCTCTACCAAATGACTTCCGAAACTGTAAGGCATAAAAGCAATGGAAGGCATCGGTTTTGACAGGAAGATATTGGCAATCTTTCCCTGGGTGATGCTACCCAGAGAATCGAGAAGTTCCAGCGTGTAGGCCGTATTAATAGTAGCTGCATTGAATGCTTCTTCGGGTTTCATTCTCATTTTGATGCAGGCGATCGAAAGCATCAACGGCATATTTCCGGATGGGGCGCTGCCCGGATT
>JAYWDR010000221.1:0-2057 GCA_043779735.1 Cyclobacteriaceae bacterium
TGGCACCAATAAAGGAATTTAGATCACCTTCTGATTTCTCTACTTTCAGTGTGCCCGTCTCCAGTTTGGCAAGGTCCAGCAGTTGGTTGATCAGTTTCAGCAACAAATCAGAATTGCGCTGGACCATTTTTAGCCGGTCCCGCACCTTAGGGTTATCGGCAAACTCTTCAATGAGTTTTTCCACCGGACCTTTGATCAGCGTAAGTGGTGTGCGGAACTCGTGGGAGATGTTGGTGAAGAAGGAAGTTTTGACCCGATCCACTTCTTTTGCTTTCTCCAGTTCAAAGTGCTCCTTTTCTTGTTCAACCTGGGCTAGCTTTAGATTGGACTTCAATCGTTCGCGTTGTACAACAATCCCTCTCGCCAAAACCAGCGCACCAGCCACTAGCAACCAGTATCCAGTATACGCCCACCAGGTTTTCCAGGGCGGAGGAAGAATGCGGATTGGCAATTCTTTCTCATCACTCCAGATGCCATCGTAATTTGCGGCTTTGATTTTGAATAGGTAGGTACCCGGATCAAGATTCATGTAGGGAAAAGTACTTCTGTCACTCCATTCTCTTCTAACCCAATCTCTATCCACTCCTTCCAGTTTGTACGCATAAGTATTTCCTTCCGGGCTTGCTAGTGCCAATGCCGAAAACTCGAATGAAAAAAAATTCTGGGTGTAGTCGAGAACTAATTCATGCAGTACGCTAATGCTTTGCGGAATGACAATATCATTTTCACCAGAAGGATGCCCTTGAATCACTGCAACCCTATTATTGATTCTCACTTGAGTGATTAACGGCCTTGGTTTTGACTCGCTTAGCCAGCGTGTCATAGGATCGAATACGACTATTCCAGTCTCCGTTCCAAAAACCATAATTCCATCTGGGGTCTGTGTTGAAGGTCCGCTCAGGCTGCCTGCAATTCCATCACCAACTGAAAATCTTTGAACGGTGCCATCCTTGGGAGAATATAGCCGTAAATCACCCGATGCAAACCAATACCTTCCCAAACGGTCTTCCTGCATCGATACAATTCCATTCTTCTCCATCGCTTCAATTTCTTCAAACGAATATTTCCCATTGACCCTTTTACCCTCGAAGATGCCATCCATTGCAGAGCCGAGTAATAAGGTTCCATTGGAAGTCCGTGTTACAAAATTGCAGTCATGGTTAAAGACTTGCTCAAAATGACTGTCATGGAACAGATACAAACCATCCTCCGTGGTCGCCCAGAGTGAATCCCCCTTTCCAGGAAGGATACCAAAGATACCTCCCTTACCAATAGCCTTGGGGTCGCCGGCCTTATACCTGTAATACAGAACGGTATCCAATTCATGAGCTGGATTAAATTTCACTCTTACCAGACTTGATCTGAATCCCTTCCTATATCTCGCCATCCAAAGATTTCGATCTTCACCTTCAGCAATACCTACTATGTAACCATTATCATTCGGTCTGAAGTTAGGCAGATCAAACTGCAGCTTCATTGCCCTGCCATCCAACATTCCAGTCTGTTGATTAAACGGGAGATGATAAACAGTACCCATCTCATTGTCCTCGGTGACTGCCCAAACACCATTCCATCCTTTTGCCAATCCATAGGCTCCTTCGAATTCTATGGACCAGCCTTTCACATCCACGGATTGAAATTTCAAAAGATCCGAGCCCCTTTGTATGTTTGCAGACCAGAACCCTTTACCTGATGTGGCGAGCAGAAAGTCATTGTCTCTACCCTTCAGAAATTTAATGTCACTCAGAGGTCCTGACCCAATCTTGTAGTTGTGGAAATCAATCCTGCTTTTTGTCAACCTGCTGAGACCCTTGTCGGTTGATACCCACACATTCTGATCCCGGTCGACAAATATATTTCCAATATGATTGCTTGGAAGGCTGTAAGGGTTACCTGGTTCATTGGCATAATAAGTTGATTGTCCTGAGATAAGATCAAACCTCAGCAATCCCTTATTGGCAGTACTGGCCCAGAAAATATTATTGCTATCAATGGCAAACGTGGCTTCTTCGGCTCCTGACCCACCTTGCTCAGCAAAAGTTAAAGGGAAATCTATT
>JAYWDR010000222.1:0-2057 GCA_043779735.1 Cyclobacteriaceae bacterium
TGGCACCAATAAAGGAATTTAGATCACCTTCTGATTTCTCTACTTTCAGTGTGCCCGTCTCCAGTTTGGCAAGGTCCAGCAGTTGGTTGATCAGTTTCAACAGTAAATCCGAGTTGCGCTGCACGAGCTTGAGTCGTTTGATCACATCTGCATCATTCTTGAATCTCTCAAGGAGTGCCTCCACCGGTCCCTTGATCAGTGTAAGTGGTGTTCGGAATTCATGCGAGATGTTAGTGAAGAACGAGGTCTTCACTTTGTCGACTTCTTTGGCTTTCTCCAATTCAAAATGTTCTTTCTCTTGTTCCACCTTTGATAATGCCAAGCTGGACTTCAGCCGTTCACGTTGCACTACATTTCTCCGTGCCAACAGCAATAGACTAACCGCTAGCAGCCCATACCCCGTGTAGGCCCACCAGGTACGCCAGGGTGGGGGAAGTACGGTGATGGCGAGGGTTGTTTCATTGTCGCTCCATATGCCATCATAATTAGTGGCTTTTACTCTAAAAGTATAGCTGCCAGGATTTAGATTCATGTAAGTGACGCTTCGGTTCTTCCAGTCTGCTAGTATCCAATCCTTGTTGAACCCTTCTAGCTTATAGGTGTATCTGTTCTTCTCAGGATCTGCAAATTCAATGGCGGCAAACTCCAGTGAAAAGAAATTGTGGGTGTAATCAATCAACAGTTCAGATAACTCTCCGATGTTCTTTGGAATGACAAAGTCATCGTCAGTGACCGTATGTCCTTCCACTAAGGCCGGTTTGCCACTTATTCTTAGCTGCGTGATTAGCGGCTTGGGGTTTGATTTGCTTACACGACGTGTCATGGGATCAAATACGATCAGGCCTTTCTCTGATCCGAAAGCCATCATCCCTTCTGACGTTTGGGCGGAGGTCCCCGTAAGGCTACCCTCAAGCCCATCCTCAATATTGAACCTTTGCTCCGTTTGCTCACGAGGGGAATACAGAAATATTCCTCGATCCGTTGCGTACCAGTATCTCCCCAGTCGGTCCTCTTGCATGGATTCATTTATATCTCCCATGTCGTTAATTTTTGAAAAGTTGTATTTCCCATTCACCTTTTTTCCTTCGAACGTGCCGTCCGACTCGGAGACCCAAAATATCTTTCCATCTCTTGTACTGGTTATCAAACTGCCTGCATGACTGAAAATGTGCTCAAAGCGACCATTGTGAAAAAGGTCCAGGCCACCGGTTGTCACAAATAGTGAGTCTTTGCCCGCCCAAAAAACATTCCAAACTCCATTTTTGTGTATCGAATTGGGATCAGCTGGGTCGTTCAAGAAGTTAAGCACTGTATCCACCTCGCCAGAAGATGTGAATGCAACTTTCACCAGTTGGCCCTTATTTGCTTTCCTGTATTTTGTAATCCACAGGTTTTGTTCTTCGTCTTCAACAACATGTATGATATGGCCTAAATTAGTATGGTGAATATTTTGAGGTAAGTAATTGAGCTCAACAGCCCGGCCATCAATAATGCCTGTCTCAGGGTCAATAGAAAGTTTATGAATTGTGCCAAACGCATTGTCATTCGTCCTTGCCCATATGCCCGTCCTGCCTTTTGCAAGCCGACCTATCCCCACTACATCATTTGAGAATCCTACAATATCATGACGCTGAAATTTCAAGGACCAAGGTGCTTTGTTATGGGTATCTGCAGACCAAAGGGCGAGGCCTGAGGCCGCCAGTAGGTAATCACTTTTCTTTCCCTTGAGAAATTCAAGTCCTCCCTTGGGTCCAGTCCCAATAGTGTAGTTATAAAAGTCGAGTCTCTTCCTTATAAGGCGGCTCAGGCCCTTATCCGTTGATACCCAAACATTTTGATCACGATCAACATACACATTAAGAATATAACTACTCGGAAGACTATAGGGGTTGCCTGGTTCATTGGCATAATAAGTAGATTGTCCTGATGCGAGATCAAACCTCAGCAATCCCTTATTAACAGTACTGGCCCAGAAAATATTATTGCTATCAATGGCAAACGTGGCTTCTTCGGCTCCTGACCCACCTTGCTCAGCAAAAGTTAAAGGGAAATCTATT
>JAYWDR010000223.1:0-2052 GCA_043779735.1 Cyclobacteriaceae bacterium
TTCAAAAGTGTTCGATGATCCCTCAATCGATGCAATATTTGGTGATCTGATTTTCGTGGATTCTTCGAATCTGAAGAAAGTGGTCCGGCGATATTCGTCCCGGAAATGGTACCCGGAGAAATTTGCCCGCGGCTTCATGCCGGCACACCCTACATTTTTTGTGCGACGAAAGTACTACGAACAATTTGGTCTCTTTAAAACGGATTACAAAATAGCCGCAGACTATGAAATGTTGATTCGCCTGCTGTACGTTCATAAGTTGAAGTACCAATACCTACCCCAGACCATGGTCGTGATGAGAAGGGGAGGCATCAGCTCAAATGGGATCAAGAGCAATATTATCCTGAACCAGGAAATCCTGAGGGCCTGCAGAGAAAACGGGATCCCGACCAATTACTTTTTGATTTACAGTAAATATTTTTTTAAGTTATTTGAACTGCTGACTTGAAAGCCTTTGCGTATTTTGCGTGCTTCTTTGCGGTCTTAGCGTGAAACATTTTCTCGCAAAGAGCGCTAAAATAATGCGATTCTGAACCGCCTCTCGTAGCCTAAGTGCGGTAATATTAAAAGGACAAAGCAGAATTTCTCTTTGCGTATTTTGCGCCCTCCTTCGCGGTCTTTGCGTGAAATTTTTTCAGCAAAAGGTATGGCCTTCAATTAATCGATAGCTCTCTAAATGAAAATTTTCATTACAGGCGTTTCAGGCTTTGTCGGATCGGGATTGGTGGACCATCTTCAGCATGCGACAGGCATTTCATTGTACGGCCACAGCAGGAACCCGGAAGGCACAAAACTGAAATTTAAGGACCGTAAGATTGAAATTGTTCCGCACTACTCGGCCGCCGTTTTTGATAACCTGAACATTGACTGTGTCATCCACCTCGCCAGTATCGCCCATGACCTGAGTAATAAATATAAGCCACACGATTATTACGCTGTAAACTTTGAAGGCACCAAATCCATTTTTAAGGAATTCGTTAAGTCCAACGCAAAAAAATTCATTTTTCTCAGCTCGATAAAAGCATGTATTGACTCCTCGGCTGAACCTGTAGAGGAGGGGACCCCTGCGAATCCCGTTTCTGACTACGGTAAATCAAAACGTCTGGCAGAAAAGTTCATGGAGCAGCGAAAGCTACCAGAAGGAAAAAATGTTTACATATTCAGGCCCTGCATGATTCATGGAAAGGGAAACAAAGGAAACCTGAATACATTGTATCGATATGTGAAATCGGGGATGCCGTATTTGCTCGGGGCCTATTCGAATCATCGGTCTTTTTTAAGCGCCGATAACTTAAATTTTATTGTCAGGGAATTTTTGGAGAACACTTACGCATCAGGCGTTTATCACCTCGCCGACGACCAGCCCTTGTCGACCAACGCGCTGATCGCTGTCATCTCCTCAAGCCTAGGCCAGAAGCCGCGCATTTGGAATATTCCCGTTTCGTGGATTGACCCCCTGTCAAAAATCGGTACTTTTTTTAGATTGCCGTCGGAAAGCTTGAAGGCAAAACTTACAGAGAGTCTCCTCGTCTCTACGGCAAAACTTAAAAGGGTTTTGGGGAAACCTTTGCCTGTTGATAGTAAAGATGGTTTGTTAATTACGTTACGATCGTTTAATGAGTAGCATGTATTATTTTTTCTTTGCGATTGTTTTATTGAGTGCGGAGTTACTGTATTTTCGAATCGCACGATCTTATAAAATCCTTGATCATCCCAACACCCGAAGCCTCCATGAACGCCCGACAATACGGGGTGGAGGGATTATTTTTTATTTGGGGGCAGTGTTGTTTTATGCGATTACGCTCCGTCCCAGTCCGTTGTTTATGGTCTCCCTCACGCTGGTGAGCGTGGTAGGTTTTATTGATGATGTTCGCAATCTTAACATCATTGTCCGCTTTCTTGTTCAGTTCATAGCCATCGCCTTGATGTGCCTTGACATGGATATGTCGGCGACCAGTAACTTCGTGATCATCCTGATTTTTATAGTTTCAGTGGGAACGTTGAACACCTTTAATTTTATGGATGGCATCAATGGCCTCACTGGAGGTTATG
>JAYWDR010000224.1:0-2052 GCA_043779735.1 Cyclobacteriaceae bacterium
GGCGTAGTCCTGGTGATGGCGGTGATCTATATCGGCAACTGGATCAGCAAGAATCAGCAGCGTGAAGAAGAAATGCTGGCCCTGAGGAAAGAAGTTGAAGCTACCAAGCAGATGATGCTACTTATGCTGGACAATCAGCAATCCGCAAGCCAGCGAATGGTAGGTACTGCCGTCGCCTACAAAATTGATAAGGCAGATGATGAAATCGTCGATGCGTTGGTAAAGGCCATGAATGAAGACCCCAACACCAATGTGCGTCTGGCGGCCCTTGACGCCCTGGTCAAGTTTCACGAAGATCCCCGTGTGAAAAAACAACTGATCAAGTCTCTCTCTATTCAAAAAGATCCAGTAGTGCAAATCACGCTGATACAATTTTTGGTAAGAATGGAAGAGAAGGATGTGGCCCCACAGCTTCAAATTATCATAGATGATGCGCGCACCATCAAGGCAGTCAAAGATGAAGCCTATACAGGTCTACTAAAGCTTTCCTAAGGAATGGATTCAGAAAAATAAAGCCCAGGTTAAAAAAACAAATAAAATGAAAAACAGAAAATTAATGACAACCGGCATATTGCTTTTATTGGCTGGCTGGATGCAGGCCCAGGATTTCAAGATCGCGAAGAACTCCGGGCGACTGGAGATCAATATTGGGAGAGTGACCGTTGAGGGTCACAATGGAAGTGAGATTATCTTTTCTTCAAAAGATCATAACGAGGGCAAGGACGATCGTGCCACCGGACTTAGGGCTATCAATAGTCTCGGACTTGATGATAATACCGGGCTGGGAATCAATGTGACCGATAAGGGAAACGTGATTGAAGTCCGTCAACTGAAAAAAATGAACTCCCCGGAAGTGAATATCCTTGTGCCCAGGGGCGTGATCGTCTCATTCTCTTATGATTCACAGTATGGTGGAGAGGTGAAGTTCAAGAATTTGGAAAATGAAATAGAGATCTCTGCCAATTACAACAGCATCGAACTGGAAAATGTTACCGGGCCGCTTACTGCTAAAACTGTGTACGGACATATTGAGGCCGATTTTAGTCAAAACATAAAAGGGCCACTTTCGATTGTGTCCGTCTATGGATATGTGGATGTCACTTTACCGCTGAATACGAAGGCCAATTTGAAAATGACCACTTCCTATGGCGAGATCCTTGTCGCCCCGGAATTCAAAATTGATTTCGACAAACAAGGCGACATGGTTCAATACAATGATCGCGTGAACGGTAAGATCAACGGCGGCGGCATGAACATCGACGTCCGCTCAGACTACAGCAAAATTTATCTCAGGAAAAAATAAGATAACGGACTGGTTATGAAGACCCTTATTTCATTGTCCATGCTATTCCTGGCCCTCATCAGTGGTGCTCAAACTATGATCAATAAATCGGTGGTGGTTCGACCTGGTCAGAAGGTAAACCTGCATTTTGATTATCCGGAATTAGTGCAAGTCAGCACCTGGGACAAGAACGAGATTTCAATTCAGGGTTCGATAAGTATCAACGGTGGAGAAAATGATGATGCGTTTGTGCTGGGGACGGACGGGTCAGGCAATACCCTTTACATCCGTTCAGAAATCAAGGACATGAAGAATATTCCTCATCGTATTACCGTCGTTCAGGATGGAAAGAAAATGGTTTTCAAAACCAAGGCTGATTACAAGAATTATCGCAATGAGCACGGTGCCAACTATAACGTGATGTCATCTGGTGTTGATATGGACATCCTGCTAGAAATAAAAGTTCCAAAGAATACCGAGACATGGGTCGAGTCGGTCTACGGCATGGTTGAGGTGAAGGATTTTGTAGGGCCACTCACCGTGGAGGCAACCTATGGAGGAGTAGATGCCTCCTTGCATGAGAAAAACATGGGCAAACTGAGTGCAGAAACCAACTATGGACAGATCTACTCAAACCTCGATATTAAATTCAACCTCGATAACGTCCGCGAAGAAACCTTCCACACGTACTTATCTGCTGAGCCTGGCAGTGGACCTCAATACAGTTTCGAATCCAAATACGGAAATGTATATCTGAGAAGGGGCAAATA
>JAYWDR010000225.1:0-2047 GCA_043779735.1 Cyclobacteriaceae bacterium
TCTTTCATCGGCTTGAGCTCTTCAAAGAGCCCCGACTTTACTGCGCATTTTCCCTTGAAATGGATTAGCAACGTGCACTGTTCTGCCTGTTCGGGCGAATGTTTACACACCCTGATCAAGGTACTAATGACGTGTTCGAAGGTATTTACATCGTCATTAAAGACCACCAGGTCCTTTACATCAATGTCTTCTTCCAGCACCTCAACGGCGATTTCTTTACGAACCTGGGGTTTCACTTTCTCCATCGGCACTGGTTTCTTACAATTAGTTTGCGATCTCAGTTCCAAAAGTAAAAAATTTTACCAAGTTTGGCTCTTTCAAAACTGAATACATTGAGTCCATACCTTGTTCTGGTTATGATGGTGCTGTATTTCGGGGCCCTGATCCTGATTTCTATCCTTACCTCCAAAGGCGCCACCACCGATACTTTCTTTACCGCCAATCGTAAGTCCCCCTGGTACCTGGTTGCCTTTGGCATGATTGGTTCCTCCTTATCAGGTATAACTTTTGTATCCGTGCCCGGCAATGTAGGCACTGCAAGCTTCGGCTATTTCCAGGTGGTGCTGGGGTATATCGTGGGCTACGCTGTGATTATGACTGTGCTGATGCCATTATACTACCGGCTCAACCTGGTGTCCATCTACACCTATCTGGAGCAGCGCTTTGATACCTGGTCGTATAAAACGGGTGCCTTCTTTTTCCTGCTTTCGCGGACCATGGGTTCGTCCCTGCGCCTTTGCCTTTCCGCCACCGTGCTACAACTTTTCCTGTTCGACGCCTGGAACATTCCTTTTTATGTCACCGTAGCCATCACCATTTTCTTAATTTGGGTTTATACTTTTAAAGGAGGTATTAAAACCATTGTGTGGGCGGATGCATTTCAAACTACGTTTCTGGTCTCTGCCGTCATCATCAGTGTCTACCTGATTTCAGAAAGAATGGGGCTTTCCCTTACGGGAATGGTACAGAAAGTTTATGAAAGTGATTACTCCCGTATTTTTTTCTTTGATGATGTAAACAGCACAGCGTTTTTTCCCAAACGGTTTTTTGCCGGTGCTTTCATTGCCATCACCATGACCGGCATGGATCAGGATCTCATGCAAAAAAATCTTACGTGTAAAAATCTGCAGGAAGCCCAAAAAAATATGTTTTGGTTCACGCTATGCATGGTGATAATCAATCTGCTATTTCTCACCCTGGGGGCCCTGCTATACATCTACAGCACATCCAAAGGACTTCCTCTCCCTGCCCAAAGCGATGAATTGTACCCTCAATTGGCGTTTCACGAATTTGGTCTCCTGGCAGGAATATTCTTTTTACTCGGCATCATTGCTTCTTCTTACGCCAGCGCCGATTCCGCCCTGGCCTCGCTGACCACCTCATTTTGCATCGACTTCCTAGATTTTAAAAATAAACCGGAGAAAGTAAAAAGGAAGCAGAAAAATTGGGTCCATGTTGGGTTCTCCGTAGTGTTCCTGATCATCATATTAATTTCCAAGGAGCTTAACCAAAAATCCTTGATTGATACCGTGCTCGAAGTGGCCGGCTATACCTACGGTCCACTGTTGGGTCTGTTTACTTTTGGATTGTTCACCACAAGGCAGGTCAGGGACAAACTGGTACCGATCGTGTGTGTGGTCGCTCCGCTGATTTCGTACTGGATCAATCTGAATTCCGTCGATTGGTTCTCCAGCTATAAAATCGGCAGCGAGATTTTGATATTGAATGGAGCAATTACATTTTCGGGCTTATGGGTAATTTCTATAAAATCGAAAAAGAACCAGCAAGATTTGGTGATTTGATGATTGACGAATCAATGTCGTTTAGTTAATAAATTAATTTTAGCACATCTGCATCGCAGTTTTCACGCAAAAAACGCAAAGATTAGGGCAACATAAGTCTTTGCGTTCTTAGCGAAATAACTTTGCGGCCTTTGCGTGAAATAGGCTATCTACTTCATACAAAATCGACAAGTTATCTCACTCCAATTCCTTTGCTGGATCCCAGAAACGCTTTTCAAAATCCTGCACCTTGTCTTTTTTCACTT
>JAYWDR010000226.1:0-6164 GCA_043779735.1 Cyclobacteriaceae bacterium
CTTGAATATTTTGAGTGTGGAAAGATCCAGGTTGTTATCCGGGTCGCTCAACAGCGAAGTTAACCCCATTGAAACAGTCCCCTCCGTTACCGTGGTTAGGGAAGTAGTCGCAATTGCCGGAGGTTGATTGCAGAATGATAATGTAAATGTGACAGGATCGGATGCGGGACTAATGCATCCGCCTGCGTCTGTTACAATCAAAGTATACGTACCTGCCACTGTTACTGTTATTTGTTGTGTAGTGGCTCCATTCGACCAGGCGTAAGTTGTAAATCCTGCAGGGCCGGAAAGCGTGGCTGCGGAGGCTGTACAATTCGAAGTGATAACCGATGGCTTTGCAAGTGTAGTCACTGTTGCAGTCACAGCCGTCCGCGGCGCACTTTCACACGTACCGTTGTTTATGGTTACAAAATATGTAGTGGTGGCGCTGATGACCGGTGTTGTGTAACTGCTGTTCACTTCACCGGCGATGGCTGTGCCTCCCGTTAACCCTGCATACCAGCGATATTGGCCATTGACTCCACCTGTCGCGCCAATAACAATCGTTCCGGTTCCGCATCGTGAGTTCGGTGTTCCTCCCGGCGACGAAGGAAGTGGAATGATGGTGGCGACTACTGCCGTACGTGGCGCGCTTTCACATGGACCATTACTGATCGTTACATAATATGTTGTGGTTGTGCTGATGCCCGGAGTCGTATAGGTGCTGTTCACTTCACCGGCGATGGCTGTGCCTCCGGTTAGCAACGTATACCAGCGATATTGGCCATTGATTGCGCCCGTTGCTCCCAATAAAACGGTTCCTGTTCCGCAAATCGAATTAGGAGTTCCTCCCGGTGAAGTTGGAATTGTATTAATGGTTGCCATCACCGGAGTGCGCGGTGCACTCTCACAGGTGCCATTGTTAATGGTAACATAGTATGTTGTTGTAGTGCTGATGCTGGGTGTAATGTAGGAGCTGTTGACCTCCGCCAGAATGGCCACACCTCCCGTCAGCACAGTGTACCATCGGTACTGTCCGTTGATACCACCACTTGCTCCAATGAGCACGGTACCGGTTCCGCAACCTGAACCATTGGTTGCGCCTGGCGGGGTTGGCAGTGAATTGATGGTGGCTGTCACTGCTGTCCTCGTGGCACTTTCACAACCGCTGATGGTGATGGCCACGAAATACGTCGTGGTGGTTGACAAAGAGAGTATTGTGTATGCGTTGTTTTGTTCACCCGCTATCGCCGTGCCTCCCGTTGCAGCAGTATACCAGCGATACTGTCCGTTGACAGCTCCGGAAACCGAAACCGTTACATTTCCGGGGCCACATGAACTTCCTCCGACAGGCGATGAGGGCGAAGGAGGAATCGGATTAACCGTCAGGGTCGCAGCATTTGAAAACACATCCGCGGCAAGATCACCAGACACTTTGCATCGATAATCTCCGGTACCAAAGTTTCCTGTGGTATTGATGTTCAACGTAGTTGATCCGGTTCCGCTGTAACCGCCACCATCGGCAATGTTGTTGTAAACGGTTCCATCAAACTTCTGCCATTGATAAACGAGATTGGTGGTACCGGACGCCCCAACGGTAAATATGCCTGTGGTACCCTCGCAAGCGGAAATGGAAGTTGGTTGCTGCGCAATGGTAATCGTGGGTCCGGACTGTATCGTTCCTGAAATCCAGTTCGATGTGGAGCCATTCAAAGCAAATTGAATCAAGGAGCCATTCCTCCCGTAGCAACTACGGTCAAGAAGGGTTGTGACCGATGAGTTTGTGCCACCTGGAATGCCCTGGTTAAAGTCGTAGTAGGCAGCTAGCTCGGGAGATTGCGGGAGATTACCCAGCATATCCGCTGCGATCTCTGGTGCTGTTCGTTCCGTAGTCCAGACGGCCACCTCGTCAACAATCCCCGCGAGGGGCAAACCTGTGAAGGTCTGACTAATGAACAGGAAGGAACCGTTATTGGGGACACTTCCCGGGGCTACCGCCGAACTTTGGGCAAGGCTTCCATTGATGTAAGTCTTCAACGCGCCATTCTCCTGAAATGTCATCGCCAGATGAGTCCATGTATTGGGACTGATCACTCCGGCCTGATAAGTGTTTTGAGCGGTAGTCCAAACCTGTGGGTGGATGGCTCCATTGGTAACATTGAGTTGATACTCTCCACTCTTGAAGATAACAGGTCTTGTACCGGTTACTGAGGAGAGGTTTACCCAGGCTTCCACAGTGAAGGCTTTACCGGGAACCAAACCGTTGACGAGCACCCTGTCATTGATGCCATCAAAATGCAAACCGTTTTGCGGCGATGGTGTAATCGTAACGGATGGCCCTGTAATGGCCTGGCCGCCCACAGTGAGTGCAAGGGTGGAAGAGCCGGGTGAGAGTCCGGTGGGCGGCAGAACTACGGTGAGCGATGTGGTTGTAGCCGCCTGTATCGTCAGCGACTTTCCATTAAGGGTGACTCGATTGTCAAGGAGATTGGTGCTGAATCCGGTTCCTGTCAACGTCAGTGTTCCTCCCAGGGCAATCGATGGTGGAGTCGCGGACGATATCGTTGGCACCGGCCAGCTATCCAGGATTGTATTTTGCATGACCGCTATGCGCCCGGCGCACACGTAAGCAAAGTCAGGCTTTGAATCTCCGTTCAGGTCTGCGATTTCCAGTTGGTCGTATGGGATACCGGGCAATTTGTTAAAGTGTACCCCCTGCTCAAACGAGAACCTTGAACAGACCGGACCTACTCCAATCCGGTTTGTGAAAACCAGGACGGCATTGTCCGAACTGATGATGATGTCTTGACGGCCATCACCGCTTACATCCTGAACATGAAAGTTAGCATGACCTCCATCGCCAATGGATTCAGGCAGATCAACCACACCTCCTAATTGAAACGACAGGTTTCCCGGAGTCGACTGGTTGGAGTAAATCCAAATCTGCCCCGTCACGCCATAGAATCCCAACAAAACTAATTCTGGTCGTTGATCGCCATCCAGATCACCGATGGCCACATCGAAGGTGATATATCCTCCCGAATTGAAGTCATACGATGGTTCGAAGGATTGTTGGCTAAGCATCCCGGGAGTGCTTGCATTTCGAAGGATGGAAATCGTTCCACCGCAGCAACCCACCTGGAAGACTGAATAGGTGTAGCCATGCACGAGGATATCCTGCTTTCCGTCAAGATCAAGATCGGCAACTTTGATTACGGAAGTACCTTGAACGGCCCAATAGTTGTTCGTCCCTGTTTGAAAGCTCACTGGAGCAGAGAAAACATCGGTGCCCACCGTACCCGGTGGGTTGATGTTCCTCGTAATTTGTAATTCGCCCGCTACGAAAAAATTCTCACTGATCGCGTCTAGTCGGCCATCTCCGTCGAAATCAACGTAAGCTGGCGGGGTCTTTATCGGCGAGGAGGAAAAAGAACCGGCCGTTAGCGTCCCTGGCGTGGAGAGGTTTCGGTAAAAGTGTGTTGGTAAGAAGAGTGGACGGGCCAGGATGTCCAACTTTCCATCGGCATCGAGGTCTGACAGTGATGCATTATTGACCGGTCCGAAAGGGGTCGCTGGAAAAGAACCGGGGGAAATGGACCCGCCAGACGCATTGCGCAAGAGCGTGGTACTGCTCACTGTTGAGTAGGTCATATCGGGCTTGTTGTCTCCATCAAGATCCCCCACCTGCCATTCGTCGTTCGTTTGAAAAAGGGGATTGTTGTAAACAACAATGGGAGATGTGAAACTTGATGCATTGACAATACCACTGCTGGCAAATGTCGGCATGAACTGAACTGAGGAGATTGCACTTAACCCATGCGCAAATACTTGAATTCCTTCTGTGGCACCGACGGGTACTGTTACAATTAGTTGAGTGGGTGAAGCAGAGATGACGTTTGCGATCACGGAGCCAAATTTCACTATGTTATTGGTGGAGACAGCATCGAAACCTGTTCCTTGGATGGTGACGGGGGTACCCGCCGGCCCCATGCTGGGACTGAACGAGGTGATAACCGGGGGAGTTGTGACGTCAGAAAGAGTGACAATGGACGTTGTGCTCTGAAGGGTGAGACCGGGTACCAGGATGCTCGTGATCCCCACCGTGTAATTGCCAGCGTCGGTTAGGGTCGCGTTCGGCTTTATATAGTTTGCCGTTGTTGTTCCCGTTGCTAGTCCTCCTTTCAGCCACGTGTACGAATTATTGGATCCTCCCGCGGAGGAAGCGATGGTCAGTGTTTGCCCGACCGACAACGATACGTTGGAGATTGGAAAGGTATTTTGTGGCACATAGACAATACCGGGAACTGTAACCTGCGGCTCAAGATCTTCAAATGTGAACATGTTGCTCGAAACATCGCAGGCTGTTAAAGCAGGAAGGGTCGAAAGGTTAGGCAACGCATCAAACTGGTTATGATCTATTCGAAGCTCGGTAAGGGACGAGAAAGTTGTGATATCCGGAAAGCTGCCTTGAAGTTTGTTATTGCTCAGGTTCAGAATCTCCAGCTTTGTGAGCATACTAAATTCGGGGGGAAGTGTGTGTCCATAGTTCAGTCCGCGAAGGTCGAGGTGTTTCAGTGCTGTCAATTGCCCAATAGCAATGGGAATGAACCCCTGGTTAAATTGCGTCGGGTCGTTGTCTGCCAATAATATTTCAGTCACCCGATAGTTCTCCACTGTAATTCCGTACCACGTGTTTACCGGACCGGAAAGCCAATTCGCTTCGTTGGCCCAGGTATCTATCTTGGACTGAAACAAGGCAACCAAACCCAGGGAGTCTGATTTGATAGCGGTGTACGCAACGGGACCGAAGGTGTATTCAAAGAACCCGTTTTCCACCCCACCGGAACCCGTAGCGACGTACACTTTTGTACCAATTGCAACCGCTGCGGCCGATGGACGGGGTAAAGGGATAGGTGTTCTGTAAACCCAAGTGTCTTGCGGTGCTTTGTATTCCCAAAGGTTGGAAATACCGGAACCGTTGCCAGCAACTCCACCACCCACGTAGGCTGAAGGTCCGGATGAGGCAACGAATTGTCCTGATCCATTGTCGGGGAAGTCGGTTTTTCGCTCCCACGAATCCAGATTGGGATCGTATTCCCAAAGTTCATTGTAAGGATTCCACCAGCCATTGGCGAAGCCGATGCCGGCATAGCCTTTGTCAAGAACCGCGAAGCCGGCCATTTCCTGTCGTGATGACCCCGGATAGGCCGCGAGGGGTGACCAGGAATTTGCGATAGGATCGAATCCGTAAAAACTATTGAATTCAGACCCAAATTGAACTCCTCCTCCAACATAGGCTTTGCCTCCCAGGGAAAACGAAAATGCATTGGATCTTGTAGTCCCCGGGAGCGGTGCCTTTGAGGTCCAGATGTCTGTCAGGGGATCATACTCCCAAACGTCATTCGGGTAGATACCAAGATTACTATTGTACCCCAGACAGATGTACCCTTTTGGTCCGACAGAAAAACCAACCGCTCCTTCGCGCGGTGTAGCGGGAAGTGACGCGCGTTGTGTCCATGCGGCTGTGCCCGGATCAAACTCCCACAAGTCTGCCAGTGGGAGACCCGTTGCGACATCAAGACCCGTACCCCAATAAGCCTTTCCATTTATTTCAAAAGCAACGGCATTCGTCCGGGCGGCGCCAGGAAAGTCAGTGAGTTGGTTCCAGATATCTGGTTGTGCACTGGCAATACCAGTGAACAAAAGGCACAACCACAGGCCCCATATTGTTACGCCTCCTGCCAGCAGGCATCTTCGGCGGAGGTGTGTCGTTGATGATATTTTCATTTTCAAATCACTTGCGTTTGTAATTGCTAATTTGTTGCATGCGGCAGTTCATCACTATTGATTCTTAGTGAAAATCACAAACCGAAGTAACCAGCAAATGAATAACTTGTGATTGCACTCCCTGAAAACAGGGAGGAAGTCCAACAAGAGTTTTATGATGTATTTGAACTTTCATAATTATTGTTTTAGTGACTTACTTATGCAATTTCCCGTTCAGCGTTTTCAACCCTGAGCGATTCATAAACCAAAATTCTGATATGTCCGAGAAAATACCATGACTAAAACGTCGGATTAGACGCCATGCCGTATCCCACGTTTGTACTACCTGTTTTTCGGTACAACCCGCCTACATTTGTTAAACCATCACTATCTTAGGAGGCTTAGGTTGGTGGAATCAC